>NZ_JBSGIV010000012.1:0-129643 GCF_053605225.1 Micromonospora sp. NPDC003944 | reverse complement strand
TGGGACCCACGCGAAACAGCTGGACCGCTTTACAGCGATCCACACCCACCCCTCACTCGAAGCGGATACCCCCGCATCCATGTGAGGCCGAACGGTCGCGCCCCCGCACGTCGCTGGTCGCCGAGTGAAAGAATCACGCTTAACTATGCATTAATATTATCTAAGTACCTTTCGGTGAATGTCGGCTAAAGCGTCATTTAGGCACGATGTCCCATCGTCGATCGTCGTCTTCCTGATCGCCATCCCGTTGTCACTGGGCATCGCTGCCGCCTCCGGGGCGCCGCTGCTGGCCGGGCTGATCGCCGCCGTCGTGGGCGGAATAGTCGCCGGCGCACTCAGCGGCGCGCCGCTCCAGGTCAGCGGGCCAGCAGCCGGGCTCACGGTGATCGTCGCGGGCACCATCGCCGAGTTCGGCTTCGCCGGCACCGCCGCGATCGTGACCGTCGCCGGGCTGCTGCAGATCCTGCTGGGCATCACCCGCCTCGGACGGGCCGCGCTCGCGCTGTCGCCAACAGTCGTACACGGGATGCTGGCCGGCATCGGCCTGGTCATCGCGCTGAGCCAGGTCCACGTCGCGCTCGGCGGCGCGCCCCAGAGCTCCGCGTTGGCGAATCTCCGTGACCTACCCGGCCAGATCGCCGACTACCACAGCGTGTCGGTGCTGCTCGGCGCGCTGACCATGACGCTGCTGCTGTTCTGGTCACGTCTGGTCAAGACCACGATGCTGCCGGCGACCCTGGTGGCGGTGGTGGTCACCACCGTGGTCGCGACGGCCCTCGATGCCGACGTGGAGCGGGTGGATCTGCCCGCCGACCCCCTGGGCGCGATCAGCTTCGCCCGCTGGCCCGACGCACCGCCGTGGGAGGTTCTTCCGGCCGTCCTCACCATCGCCCTGGTGGCGAGCGTGGAATCTCTTCTCTCGGCGGTGGCCGTCGACCGGATGCACCACGGCCCACGGGCGAACCTCGATCGTGAACTCATCGCCCAGGGCGCCGCGAACGCCGTGTCCGGGACGCTCGGCGGACTCCCGGTCACCGGCGTCATCGTGCGCAGCTCGGCCAACGTCGCGGCCGGCGCACGCACCCGCGCCTCGGCCATCCTGCACGGGGTCTGGATCGCCGGGTTCGTGATGGCCGGCGCCGTACTGCTGGAGATGATCCCGATGGCCGCGCTCGCCGCAGTCCTCGTGGTGGTCGGCGTACGGCTGGTGAGCCTCGCCCAGATCCGCACGTACGCCCGGCACCGGGAGCTGCCCATCTACGTGGTCACCGCGCTCGGCGTGGCCGCCACCGACCTGCTCATCGGAGTCGGGCTGGGCATGGCGACGGCGGTGCTGTTCATGTTGTGGCGGTTGGCCCGGTGCGAGATCCACGTCACCGAGCCGAAACCCGGCACCTGGCTCGTGTCGATCATCGGCACACTCGCCTTCGTCGCCTCCGGACGGCTCACCCGCCGACTCGCCGCCCTGCCCCCGCAGCAGCACGTCGAACTCGAGCTGCACCTGGACTATCTCGACCACGGCGCGTACGAGACCATCCGCGACTGGCAGGCGTCCTACACGCGGGCCGGTGGCACCGTCCAGGTCGACGAGGTGCACGGTTCGTGGCTTCATCGTGCGGGCACCGACGGGCTCGGCACCGGCAAACGCACCTCCCCGTGCGTGACTCGGGGCCGTCGGTCTGTGGACGCGCAGGGGCAGGCCCGTCACGAGTTGCCGCCACCGCGGTCCACCCCGATTCCGTGAGGTCGGGGCATCCCGCGCCTGGGACACCCCGACTTCCGGAAAGTCGAGTCGATCAAGCCAGGGGCGGGCGCGTCACGCCGGGACGCGAGCGGTTCGCCCCGGGGCGGGGCGCGTCACGCCGGGTCAGACCCGGGTGAGGCGTACGGCGTCGGCGACGACCAGGCCGGTGGCGTTGCTCCACCGGCTCACACCCACCCGGTTGGCGTCACCGGCCGGCAGGGTGAACGTGCCGAGCACCCGCCACTGCCCGCCGGTGGCCCGCTGGTCGACGCGGACGGTCTGGTTGCCGGTGCTGGTGGCGACGATGTAGGGGGCGGCGCTGTTGTAGCCCGAGTTCGCCGGCCACCACGCCTCGACCCGGTAGTTGCCGGCCGCTGGGACGTTGAACCTGTACCACGCGACGTCGCTGGCGGCGACCGGGTCCGCGTAGCGGTAGTCGGTGCCGTAGCGCTGGCTGGAGTACGACGACACGCCCCAGTTGGCGCTGGCGGTGAACCGACCGCTTGTGGTGTTGTCCACGGTGGAGGACCACGCCGTGCCGCCACCGGCCATTCTCGCCGCCACGTCGGCGCGCATGACGTTCAGGTCGATGAAGGACGGGTCGATCTTGCCGGTGGTGCTGGTCTCCCGGTGACCCCGGGCGTAGCTGCTGTCCCGGCCGAGCCGGGTGAGCACTGCGGCGGTTGCCGCGAGCGAGGCGTTGTACTGCGCGGCCGTCATCTCCTGGTTGACGCCGTTGTAGTCGATCTCCCACCCGATCATCAGGGTGTTGCCGTCCCCGGCCGGGATCGGCCCGCTGCCGCCGCTGACCCCGGCGTGGTTGCAGCGGCCGGCGGAGATGACGTGGAAGACGCCGTTGTAGTCGACGAGTGCCTGACACAGCGGCCCCGGCAGGTCGGACCGGCCGTTGATGCAGATGCCGAGCGCCGGGTGCGGGTTGCTGGCGCTCGACGTCGAGGCGGTGTGGTGCCAGAGCACCCCGATCGGGTCGAAGGAGCCTGGTCGCATCCGGTTGAGCCAGTCCCCCTCGACCACCACCTGCACCCCGGCGGCGCGCAGCACGTCCACCAGCCAGGGAATCGTCGCCATCAGGCGTCCTGGAGAAGGTCGGCGAGGCACTCGGCTTTCGGCGCGGCACCGGCCGCGGCGGGTCGGGCGGCGACTGTCAGTGCGGCGACCACCAGGGCGGGGAGACCGAGCACCCCACGGCGGCGCAGACGGATGGACGGGATTCGGGGCATGGCGATCCTCCAGCGACGGCGGGTACGAGCGGATCGACGAACGTGATGACGGGCACGCTATACCGTCACGGACGTCGATGTCGATACCCTTCATCGTTGGGTAACACGATGAAGAAATCCGCCAGCTCAGGCCTCACCCAGCGCGTCGATGTCGCGCATCTCCTCGGCGGTCAGCGAGAAGTGGAAGACGTCGAAGTTGGCGGTGATCCGCTCCGGCGTCACCGACTTCGGAATCGCCACGATCTCGTGGTCGATGTGCCACCGCAGCACCACCTGCGCCGGCGAGACGCCATGCGCGGCGGCGATCCTGACCAGCACCGGGTCACTGAGGTCGCTGGTCTTGAACGGGCTGTACCCCTCCAGCACCACGCCCCGGTCCCGGTGCTCGGCGTGCCGCTGCCGGTCGTACAGCGCAGGGCTCCACTCGATCTGGTTGACCGCCGGGTTCTCCTCGGTGGACTGGATCAGCTCGTCGATCTGCGGAGTGCTGTAGTTGCTGACGCCGATCGCCCGGGTGAGGTTCTCGTCCCGGGCCGCGATCAGCTCACGCCAGAGCGGGATGCTGTCCGTCGACGACGACGGCGGCCAGTGGATCAGCCAGAGGTCCAGGTGGTCGACGCCGAGCGCCTCCAGACTGGCCTCCAGCGTGGCGCGTTCCTGGCCCACCCGGTTGGGTGGGAGCTTGGTGGTGATGAAGACGTCGTCCCGGCGCAGCCCGCTCTCCCGCACCGCGCGGCCGACCTCCCGCTCGTTGCCGTACACGGTGGCCGTGTCGAGGTGCCGGTAGCCGGTGTCGAGGGCGGCCAGCACGGCGTCGTAACCGGCTTGGCCGGTGGCCTGCCAGGTGCCGAAGCCGAGCAGGGGCATCCGCACGTCACCGGGGAGCAGGGCGGTGGGCTGGTCGGTGAGGTCCATGAGGTCCGTTCTACCCCGCCGCGCCCCCTGCCGCCGAGTGAACCGGACACTCGGGCGTCCAGCGCACCGGTCCGGTTTGCCGGAGAATGCGGGTGTGACCGACCGGCTGGAGGAGTACCGGCGACGGCGGGACGCGGCCCGCACGCCGGAGCCGGTACCGCCGGAGGGCCCCCTGCCGGCCGGCCCCGACGCCGCCCGCTTCGTCATCCAGCAGCACCACGCCCGCAGCCTGCACTGGGACCTGCGCCTGGAGCACGAGGGGGTGCTCGCGTCCTGGGCGGTGCCACGCGGCCTGCCCCGCGATCCGGGTCGCAACCACCTCGCCGTGCACACCGAAGACCACCCGATGGAGTACCTCGACTTCGCCGGCGAGATCCCCGCCGGCGAGTACGGCGGTGGCCGGATGCTCGTCCACGACCGGGGCACCTACCGCTGCGAGAAGTGGCGCGACGACGAGGTGATCGTGACGCTCTCCGGTGACCGGACCGCCGGGCGCTACGTCCTCTTCGCCACCGGAGGGCGGGACTGGATGGTCCGCCGCACCGACCCCGCGCCGCCGGGCTGGACGCCGATGCCGGAACGGGTCCGCCCGATGCACGCCACGCCCGCCGCCGGGCTCCCCCGCGACCGGGCCGCCTGGGGGTACGAGCTGCGCTGGGACGGGGTCCGGGCGATGGCGTACGTCTCCGGCGGGCGGCTGCGGCTGCTCTCCGAGACCGACGAGGAGATCACCGGCGGTTACCCGTGGTTGCGCGCGATGGCCGAGGCGCTCGCGCCCACCGAGGCGGTGCTCGACGGTGTGCTGGTCCGCATCGACAACGCCGGACGGGTCC
Organism: Micromonospora sp. NPDC003944; assembly: GCF_053605225.1. NCBI lineage: Bacteria > Bacillati > Actinomycetota > Actinomycetes > Micromonosporales > Micromonosporaceae > Micromonospora > Micromonospora sp. NPDC003944. Next base: position 124,910 of record NZ_JBSGIV010000012.1, on the reverse strand, counting down.
GCCCGGTCCGCCCGGCCACCGGCAGCCGGGTCCCCGCCGGTGCCCAGTACCTGATCGTCGACCTGCTCTGGTTGGAGGGCGTGAGCAGCGTCGACGTGCCGTACGCGCAACGCCGGGAGCTGCTCGATGGGCTGGTCTTGGCCGGTACGCACTGGCAGACTCCGCCGTGGTTCCCGGGCGCGGGCGACGAGGCCCTGCGTGCCGGGCAGGAACAGGGCCTGCCGGGCGTGATCGCCAAGCGACTGGACTCGGTCTACCAGCCGGGGCGGCGCAGTCGGCACTGGCTGAGCATCGACGTTGTGTGACGGCGAGGAGCGACGTGTACCTGACCCACCTGGACTGCCCGCGCTGCGGCAAGGAGTACGCCGCCGACCGGCTACAGAACCTCTGCGAGTGCGGGTCACCGCTGCTGGCCCGCTACGACCTGCCGGCCGTGGCGAAGGCGGTGACCCCGGAGCGCTTTCCGCTGCGCCCGGCCGACCTGTGGCGCTACCGGGAACTGCTGCCGGTCGCCGACCCCCGGCACGTCACCACGCTTGGTGAGGGCTGGACGCCGCTGCTGCGCGCCCCGGCCTACGGCGCCGAGATCGGCATCGCGGACCTGATGGTCAAGGACGAGGGGCTGGTCCCTACCGGCTCGTTCAAGGCCCGGGGCGCGGCGGTCGGTGTGAGTCGGGCCCGCGAGCTGGGCGTCGAGCGGATCGCGATGCCCACCAACGGCAACGCCGGCTCGGCCTGGGCCACGTACGCCGCGCGGGCCGGGATGGGCGCGACGATCGTCATGCCGCTGGAGGCGCCGAGCATCTGCCGGCGCGAGTGCGTCGCCGCCGGCGCCGACCTGCGCCTTGTCGACGGGCTGATCAGTGACGCCGGCCGGCGGGTGGCCGAGCTGATCGCGGAGTCGAACGGGGCGATCTTCGACGCCGGCACGCTTCGCGAGCCCTACCGGCTGGAGGGCAAGAAGACGATGGGGTACGAGATCGTCGAGCAGCTCGGCTGGCAGGCGCCCGACGTGATCATCTACCCGACGGGTGGCGGGGTCGGCCTGATCGGCATCCACAAGGCGGTGCACGAGCTGCGCGAGTTGGGCTGGATCGACGACAAGCTGCCCCGGTTGGTGGCGGTGCAGTCCACCGGCTGCGCGCCGATCGTGCGGGCGTTCGCCGCCGGCGAGGATCGGGCGCAGCCGTGGGCGGACGCGCACACGGTGGCGTTCGGCATCACCGTGCCGGCGCCGCTCGGCGACGAGCTGATCCTGAACGCGCTGCGGGAGTCCTCCGGCACGGCCGTCGCCGTCGACGACGCGGACATCCTGGCCGACCTACGGGACTTCGCCGCCCGGGAAGGGCTGCTGCTCTGCCCGGAGGGTGCGGCCTGCCTCACGGCGGCGCGGCAACTGCGCGCGGGTGGGTGGATCCGGGCCGGCGAGCGGGTGGTGGTGCTCAACACCGGCGCCGGGCTGAAGTATCCGGACACTGTCGACGTGGCCGACGTACCCCTGATGGGGTGAGAGGGCGGCACCCCGCGCACCGTGCGGTACGCGGGGTGCCGTCGTTCCGGACTACTGGTAGGTGATGTCGGAGGGCGAGTAGAGACAGTTGACGCCGTCGGCGCCCTCACCGATCTTGGTCGGCTCGCTGCCCTTCGGCACGCCCTTGTACTTGACGCAGATCGAGGTCTCCCGGTCCGGGTCGCCGACGATGGTGATCCGGCTGAACCGGGCGGTGTCGCCCCAGTTGGTGTTGATGCCGGCGATCGCGTCGGTGTCCCGGACGAGCACGTTGTCGATCACCACGTGCCGCTGGTACGACGTGGAGCAGTTGCCGCAGGCGCGGTAGAGCTTCCCGGCGTTCTCCACCCGGAAGTTCTTGATGTAGACGGTGCCCGAGCCGTTGTGCTGGAAGACCTTGTCGCTGGCCGAGCGGGCCCCGCCACCGTCGACGGTGTACGTGGTGCCGCCCCGGAAGGTCGCGGCGTCCTCGCCGACGTCCTCCCACCAGACGTTGATCAGCGTGCAGTTGCCCTCGCAGTGCACGCCGTCACCGGCCGGAGCGCCGATGATCACGTTGCGCAGGGTGGCGCCGGCGGCCAGCTCGAACATCGGGTCCTGGCTCTCGCTCTGCCCGCCGTCACCGATGCCGTAGTAGCGCTTGAGCCCACCGTCGAACGTGCCGGACACCGGGATGGTCGCGTCCACCTTCTGGCTGCCTGTGGGCGTCGGCCAGCCGGACGGCGGCGGGGTGGTGGGCGGCGGCGTGCTCGGGGGTGGGCTGGTCGGTGGTGGCGTGGTCGGGGTGCCGCCCCCGGACGAGTCGACGAGCACGTCGTCGAAACCGCCGCTGGCGTACGCGGTGACCAGGCCGATCCGGCCCGCGGCGGCCAGGCTGTTGCTGCCGGACGCGATCTGCGTGCCGTTCACGAAGCCGCGGATCGTGCTGCCGCTGGTCTCGATGCGCAGCGTGTACCAGGTGCCGGTGCCGACGCCCAGCGAGGCAGAGCCGATGGCCGTGACGGAGCTGCCGTTCACCGCCTGCAACTCGGCCCGGCCGGAGCCGAGCAGGGCCAACCGGTACATCTTCGTGCTGCTCGTGGAGCGGGCGGCGAGCCCGACCAGGGCGCTCGACGAGCCGAAGCTCGTCGGCCGGACCCGGGCCGACACGGAGTAGTTGGTCCAGCCGGTGTCGCCGGCGAACTGCCGGGCCAGCTCACTGCCGGCGTTGGACTGGTTGAGCACGCCGGAGCCGTCGACCGTCCAGCTGCCACCGGACTTGGACCAGCCGGAGGTGTCGCCGTCGTTGAAGTTGTCGCTGAAGACGGTGGCCGCGAGGGCCGAGGTCATGCCGGCGGCGAGGGCCGCCACGGTCACGCCGGCACCCAGCGCCAGCAGGAGTGGTCGGCGGCCGGGGAGTCGTCTTTTCTGCACAGGTGTCCTCCTTGACGCATGTGGTGGTGATCCCTCGGCGGCGGTACCGAGACGTGCCGGTACGGCGTGCTGCGGAACGGGATCGGTGTGCGTCCCCGCCGGACGCCCGGATCCGAAGCGGGGTGAAGCGGGATCAAAGACCTGGGGAAAGGGCTTTCCCGCACCTTCGAGGCTAGGACTGCACAAGCATCAGCGTCAATGCCTGGCGCTTGCAGGTCTGTTGCAGGATTCGCGGCACCGAGACGCGGGCGAACAGAGTCGACGGGCCACCGAGAGCCGGAAACGGCGCGGGTTCAGTAGCTGTTCGGTTCGCTGATCCGCCAGGCCGCGTTGATCAGCCCGATGTGCGAGAGCGCCTGCGGGGTGTTGCCGAGCTGCATCCCGGTGGACAGGTCGATCTGCTCACTGAACAACCCCACGTCGTTGGCGTACCCGACGACCCGCTCGAAGAGCGACTCGGCCCGCCGCGGTTCACCCGTCATCACCAGGCACTCCACAAGCCAGAACGAGCACAGCAGGAACCCGGCCGGGTCGGTCGTCCAGCGCCGCAGCAGGCCGTCCTCGGTGCCCAGCTCACGCTCGACCATCGCAATAGTCGAGCGCATCCGCGGGTCGGTGGCCGGCAGGAAACGCGCGACCGGCAGGGCGAGGACCGAGGCGTCCAGCTCCGCCGAACCGAACGCGCCGGTGAACGCCCCGATGCGGTCGTTCCACCCCTCACGCAGCACGGCATCGCGGATCTCGTCGCGGACCCGGGCCCAGCGGTGCGGATCCGCCCGGTCACCGAGCCGGTCGGCGAGCCCCACCGCCCGGTCCATCGTCAGCCAGCAGGACACCTTGGACGAGACGTAGTGACGCTCCTCGTCACGGGTCTCCCAGATGCCCCGGTCCGGCAGGTGCCACGTCGCGGCCACCTGCTCGGTCAACCCGAGCACCATCTCCCGCAACTCGTCCTCGAACGTCGCGCCGAGGTAGTCGCGCAGCCGCCACACCGCCGACACCACCTCACCCGGCACGTCGAGCTGCCGCTGCCGCCAGGCGTCGTTGCCCACCCGCACCGGCCTGCTGTCGCGGTACCCGCGCAGGTGATTGCAGTGGTGCTCGGACAGGTCGCGCTCGCCCTCCAGGCCGAAGAGCACCGGCACCGGCTCATTGCCGAACCGTCCGATCGAGCGGGTCGCCCAGTCGAACAGCCGGGACGTCTCGTCGGGGCAGGCCGCCACCCAGAGCGCCCGCATCGTCAACGAGAAGTCCCGCAGCCAGGAGTAGCGGTAGTCGTAGTTCCGGTCGCCACCGATCCGCTCCGGCAGCGAGGAGGTCAGCGCCGCGGCGACCGCCCCGCTGCGGGCGTAGGTGAGGCCGGTCAGGACCGTCGCGCTGTGCGTGACGAGTTCGGGATAACGGCCGGAGTACGTGTGGGTCTCCCGGTACGCCTGCCAGGCCTGCGTCGTCTCGGCCAGGGCGGTCAGCGGATCCACCCGGGCCGGCGGATCGCCGTACGCCTCGCCGTACGCGAGGTCCATCCCGATCACCTGACCGGCGGACACCTCGAACTCGTGGGTGACCCGGTCGACCCCCGCCCGCAGGTGCAGGCCACCGGCGCGCAACAACAGCACCACCGGGCCGGCGCCGGCCAGCACCCCGCCGTCCGGCTGCTCGTGCAGGTACGGGGTGAGGAGGCCGTACTCCGGGCGGGGCGCGAAGTCCAGCGCCATCCGTACCCGCCCGGAGAGCCCCTCGACCACCCGGATCAGCACGGCGGGTGAGTTCTTGCCCAGCTCGTGCGCACGGGCGCCGGCCTCGGCGGCGAGGGCGTCGGTGACCGCCACGCTGCCGTGCGGGGTGTGGTGCACCGTCCGCAGCACCAGCGAGTCCGGCCGGTACGCCCGCTCCATCCGGTGACCAGGACCTCCGACCCCGATCGGCGCCAGTCGGAAGTGGCCGGCTCCCGGGTCGAGCAGCCGCGCGAACACGGACGCCCCGTCGAACCGGTTCGGGCACCACCAGTCGATCGAGCCGTCCTTGCCGACCAGGGCACCCGAACGAGAGTCCGAGAGGAAGGCGTAGTCGGAGATCGGCGGCTGCTGCTCCACCCGCCGGGGGTACCCGCATCGGCCCGGATCAGACCGGGCGGATCACTCCGTCGGCGGCTCGTCCTCGCCCGCCGCCTCGGCGGCGTCCGCTTCCTCCTTGGTCTTGTGCACGGCCTTGTCGGCGTGCTCCGGCGGCCCGTAGACGGTGTACAGCACCAGCGGGTTGGGGCCGGTGTTGACGAAGTTGTGCTTGGTGCCCGAGGGCACCACGACCAGGTCGCCCGCGACGACCTTCCGCGTGTTACCGCCGACCCGGGCCTCGCCGACGCCGCTCACGAAGGTCAGGATCTGGTCGATGCCGTCATGCACCTCCTCGCCGATCTCCCCGTCGGCGGGGATGGTCATGATGACCAGCTGGGTGTGCTCGCCGGTCCACAGCACCCGCCGGAAATCCGGGCTCTTCTCGGCGACGGTCGCGATAGTGAAATGCTCCATGCCCACCCCCATACCCCGTCCAGCCGCGCGCCACGCCGGGACTCGCACATGGTGGAACTCCCGGTGTTTGGCAGGTTTGGATCTGCGCGAACCGGGGATCGACAACGCTGACCGGCGCGAACTGCCGGTCGAGCCAGGTCCCCGCCGACGTACCGCCGAACGGCTGCGGTGGTGGGAGACGGCCAGAGCACGGCGACGTTCCGACCCTGTCGAAACGGCGCCGTGCGCTCTTGTGTGCCCATCCCAGCGGCCCTGAGCCCCGCAGCCCTCAGCCCCGCAGGTGGGGGGCTAGCGGTGTAGCCAGGTGAGGAGGGTGGGTGGGGCCAGCTTCGTCACCCGGTTCTGATAGCGGGTTAGAGCGGACTGGTCAAGCAGGTCGCGGCCCTGGCCGGAGCCGCCCTGGCGGAAGAACGCCTGGCGGTCACGCAGCACGCCGAGCGTGTCCGGGGCGAGCCGGTCGGCGCGCTCCCGCATGCGACCGAAGGTGGCCGCTTCGACAAGTTCCGGGGCCGGGGCCGGAAGGTCCCACCGGTCGGCGAGCCGGCGCATCTCGCCGCCCAGGTCGGCCAGCAGGTCGTCGTAGTGCACAAGCTCGACGTTCGGCTCGTGCCGGCGGGCCCACGCGTCGCTCAGGTGCATCAGCACGCCGGGCAGCGAGTCCAGCTCCTCGCGGGGGTCCACCTCACGGTCGACCCAGCTCGACAACCACTCCCGCACCGGAGGCCGCTCGCCGGGGGGCCCGGCCGGGGCGGGTTGACCGGTCAGCTCGGCGAGACGTGCCCGGTCCAGGTTGGCGACCTGGTGATAGAGGGAGACCGCCATGTCGAGCGGGTGCCTTGCCACCACCACGTAGCGCACCCGAGGGTCGAGCGGCAGCCCGTCCAGCGGGGTGTGCGTCTTGATGAACCGCCGGTGTGGCTGCGCGGCCAGCCTGTCGTACACGGTGTCCCGCGGCTCGCCCAACCAGTCCAGCCAGGGCGACAGCTCGGTCAGCGGCGCCGGCAACTCCGCGGTGCCCAGCACCAGGAGCGCAGAGATCATCTGCATCCAGGTGGTGCCGCTCTTGGACCGGGTGCTGATCACGATGTCGCCGTCGCGGAACGGGAAGCCGTTCCACCGCGCGCTGTCCTCGTCGTCGGATCGGTAACGGTGAACCGGGGTGGGCATCGGGGGATCGTAGTCGCCGAACCGACAGCCGAGCAGCCGAATTCGGACTCGCATCCCTGTGACACATGCGCATGCCTGGCTAGATTGAAGTATGGTGCCCGCCCACGGGGGCCGGGCGACGGCACCGGTCTACCGCCCCATCCTCACCCACCGACGAAGCGAACTCGAGGCCCTGAGTCACCTCGATCCCGGGTACGCCACACTCGTCGCACCGGTCCTGGAGGTCGGCACGATCGACCGTTCCATGGTGGAGGGCATCCGTCGGTTGCCGTCCGGGCTGCTGCCCGCCATCGACGTCAGCGCGCTGCCCGACATCCCCGAGGCGGAGCTGACCCGCTGGGGCGTACCCGTGGTGCCGGTCATCGGGCTCACGGAGAGCGACCACCGGCTGGTCGCCCACGGCGCGGCGTCGCGGGCGTACGACCGACGTGCGCTCATCCGGCTGCGGGCCGGTCAGGACCGGGCCGGGCCGGATGCGAGCACCACCGCCGTGGAGCGGATCTGGCGGGTGACCGACCTCGCTCCCGAGGAGTGTGACCTGCTTGTGGACGCGGGGGACGTGTGCTGTCCGGCGGATGTGCGGACCGCCGAGCCGCGGGTACGCCGCCTGCTGGACTGGGCGCGTCGACACGCGTGGCGGTCGGTGACGGTGGCGGCGGGCGGCATGCCACCGACGCTGTCCCGGTTGCCCACCGACGAGCCGGTCCAGTTGGACCGCTGGGACTGGCAGCTGTGGCGGCGACTGGCCGACGTCGGGGTCGACTACGGCGACTACGGCGTTCACCCGGCCGTGCCGGGCACCGGTGACCCCGGCGACCGGTTGCCGACCGTGCGGTACACCGACGACGGCAGGTGGTGGGTCTACCGCTGGGCGCGACGCGGTGGCCGGGGCGACGACCGCTTCGCCGACCTGTGCCGCACGCTGGTGTCGGCGCCGCACTGGCCCACCACCGGGGCGGCCTTCTCCTGGGGTGATCACGAGCTGCTGCGCCGGGCCCGTCGGGGCGCCGGCGCCGGCTCGGCCGCCAACTGGGCGGCGTGGAGCACCTCGCACCACCTGGCTCACGTGCTCGCCACGCTGTCGCACCCGGCCGGTGACGGCGGGCCGAGGTGGCTCCCCGGGCAGGGTCCCCCACCGCGCGGGCGACCGCTGCGGTGAGGCCGGGTCTACTGCTTCTCGGTGAAACCGAACTGGATGATGCCCTCGTCGTCGACGGTGGCGTCCACCGACGCGTCACCGAGCAGCTCGGCGGCGTCCTCGTCCAGGAAGATCCGGGCACCCTGGTTGTCGACCACCCGATCACCCTGTACCGGCTCGGGCACCAACTCGACGGTGAGCGAGCCGGCCTCGGTGTCGGCGGCGATCCGCACCCCGCCCTCCTGGGCGACGTCCTGTTGGTTGGCGAGGTCGCGAATGACGAGCACGGCGTTATCGGTCATGGTGAGCATGGATGGAACTCCTCGTGGATTCTCGGCTCGCGGTCGGATACCGCGCGAACCGGACGGTCGGTCCGCGTACGAGCACACGTGGGAGGCGACAGAGGGCGAACGGTCGTCGCCGTCGCATCAGGTCGGGGCAGCTGACGGCCCCGCCACTCCCACCGTGCCCGCTGGTGGGGCATCCGTCAAATAGAGCCAGGTCAGTGGAGAGCGGCGGCCGGGGCCAGCCAGGCGCGAATCTCGTTGACCGCCGCGCGGCCGGCCCGGTTGGCGCCGATCGTGCTGGCCGAGGGGCCGTACCCGATCAGGTGAACCCGGGCGTCGGCGACCACCCGGGTGCCGTCCATCGTGATACCGCCGCCCGGCGCCCGCAGCCCCAACGGGGCGAGATGGTCGATGGCCGCCCGGAAGCCGGTGCACCACAGGATGACGTCCGCCGGCACGAACCGCCCGTCCGTCCAGGCCACCCCGTCGGGTGTGATCCGGTCGAACACGGGTAGCCGGTCGAGGACGCCGCGCTCGCGCAGTCGATTCACCTCGGGAGTGACCGGCAGGCCGGTCACCCCCACCACACTGCCCGGCGGCCGGCCGGCCCGGACCGCCTCGTCCACCCGGGCGACGGCGGCGCGGCCCAGCTCCGGGCCGAACTCCTCGTCGTTGAACGTCGGCGGCCGGCGAGTCACCCAGGTGGTGGCCGCCGCGACCGTGGAGACCTCACCGAGCAGCTGCACGGCCGAGGTGCCGCCACCGACCACCACCACGCGAAGGCCGGCGAAGTCGGCCGGCCCCCGATAGTCGGCGGTGTGCAGCTGCCGTCCGCGAAACGTCGACCGGCCCGGATAGTGCGGCCAGAACGGCCTCGTCCAGGTGCCGGTGGCGTTGACCAGGGCTCGGGTGGTCCAGATGCCCCGGTCGGTGTGCACGTCGAGCCGGCCGTCCGGGCGGGAACGCACCGCCCGGACCCGCACCGGTCGCCGCACCGGCAGGTCGAAGGCTTTCTCGTACGCGGCGAAGTAGGCGCTTACCTGCTCGGCGGCCGGGCGTTGCGGCTCGGTGGGTGGGAGCGGCAGCCCGGGCAGGTCGTGGAAGCCGTGCACCCGGTCGAAGACAAGCGTCGGCCAGCGGTGCTGCCAGGCGCCGCCAGGCCCATTGTCGGCGTCGAGGATGACGAAACCGCTGCCGGGCGTGAACCCGGTGCGGTGCAGGTGGTAACCGGCGCTCAGGCCGGCCTGCCCGGCACCGACCACCACGACGTCCACGGAGTGGGTGTCCACGTGGGGTACAACGCCACGGATGTGGCCGCTGTGCCCGCCTGCGGCCGTCGCGCCGATCACAGCCGGCCATTCCGCCTTCAACTACCTGACCTGCACTTACGCTGAGTGAATGAGCGACTTCCGGCGGTACGCGGCCGAATTCCTCGGCACCCTGTTGTTGGTGTTCTTCGGAGTGGGGAGCGCGGTCGCCGCGCGGGTCCAGGGCGGCGTGGTCGTGGTGGCGCTGGCCTTCGGGTTCGTGATGGTGGCCCTCGTCTACACGATCGGGCCGCTCTCCGGCAGCCACGTCAACCCAGCGGTGACGCTCGGTGTGCTGCTCTCCGGAAAGATCTCGGCGCTTGGGGCGGTGGCGTACTGGATAGCGCAGTTCGTCGGCGCGACCGTCGCGGCCTTCGTGCTCTGGGCGCTCACCCGCTGGGGTGACGTCGCGGACCAGACCGGGGCCCTGGGCACGAACGGCTACGGCGCGCACATCAACCGCGGTGGCGCAGCCGTCCTCGAAGTCGTGCTGACCTTCCTCTTCGTGCTGGTCGTGCTCGTGGTGACAAGTCGGAGCGAGAACCCGGGCACCGCCGGGCTGGCCATCGGGTTGGCCCTGGCCGCGACCCAACTGGTGGGCGTGACGCTGACCGGCGCGGCGGTCAACCCGGCCCGGGCGTTCGGCCCGGCGGTCTTCGAGGGGGGCGTGGCCCTGCGGCAGCTCTGGGTGTTCATCGTCTTCCCGCTGCTGGGCGGGGCGCTTGCCGCGCTCGTCGCACCGATGGTGATGGGGGCACAGCGGCACTACTGGGGCGGTCACGAGAAGTCGGTGGGCGGCCCGAAGAAGTAGCCCGGACGGCGACGCGCCCCTGGCGAGCGCTCAGGCCGGACGGTCCGGTGGGGGGACCACCGCCGTAGGGTCACCACGCTCGATGAGCGCGGCGATCTCGGCGTCCCGCAGCCCGCGCAGGGCCAGCACCCGGGCGCCCCAGCGGTGCAGACGACACGGATGCGGGCTGGCATCGTTGCGGCAGACCACGCCCCCGGACCACCGGCGAGGGGCGTGCACCACCACCGCCCGTACGGCGAACTGGGTGTCCTCGCCCGTCACGTACGGCGGCAGGGGGATGTCGCGAAGAACCTCCCCGGACGCTTCACCGGTGCCGGACGAAGCGGCACGACGGACGCGGTGGACGGTGCTGCTACTCATCTCCGCTGCCTCCACACTGGATGGTCGGTTGGGGACAGCAGAAAGTTACGACGCGATCGACGGTACGCGACGGACAAACTGTCCCGCCTCGTGCACGCGCAACGACCAACCAGTCAGTCAGCGCACCGTCACGGCCTGGAGGCCGACGTTGCCGCAGTGCGTCGTGAAGACCTTCTCGACGGTCCAGTTCAGCAGTAGGCGCGCGCCCTTGGGCAGCGTGAAGCGGATGGTGAACTGGGCGCTCTGACTGGTGTAGGGGTCTTCGAGTCGAACGGTGCTGACCGGCCCACCGGTGGAGAGCCGGGCTTCCAGTCGCCCCCGAGCCATCCAGATCCCGCCGTAGAGCTGGACCGTGCGCGGCTCGCCGCTGCCGGCGACGGAGAGGCTGAACCCGTTCCCGGTACCACAGGTGTAGACGCCGTTGGAACTGCCGTCCGTCGCCCGGTCCGGCGTGCCGTCGGACCAGCGCACGTACTCCTGGTTGCCGTCCCAGCCGACCCGCCTGCCGGGACCACCCCGATCGACGATCTCCCCCGAGCCGGAGCGCTTGCGGACCGTCGACCTGTCGCCGCGGTCCCCCCAGTGCACCCAGTCCCGGGCGCCCACGGCGGTGAGGTCGACGGCGGCGGGCATCTCCCCCCGGACCACCGACAGCGCCGGCGAGTCGGGCTTGGCCGGCGGTGGGGCGGCGGGCTCGCTCGGCGGCGGCGTCGGGTCCGGTGAGGGTGGGCGCTGACGCGGCCGCAGGCCGGGCGTCGCCGGCCCCGCGTCGCCGGTGCGCCCATCGGCGCCCGGAAAACCTGTGGAGCGGGCCGCCCCGGCTGGCACACCGCCCGACCCCGCCTGGTCACCGTCGGGCTCCGGACCGGACCGGGTGGCGAAGTACGAGACCACCATCACCAGGCAGACGAGTACGGCAACGGCCTCCACCGCCCAGCGCCGCCGCTGTCGGGCGCGGCGCAGCACGCTGCGGGTCTCCCCGGCGGTAATGGCACGCGGACGGTGTCTCGGCGGCGCGTCGCCAGCCTTCGAACCAGTCCGCGTGAGGTCTTCGTCCGCCACCGACCCCTCCAACTTCGCCGCCCGGCCGTCCTGGACCGTCGCGGACCACACCGTCCACTGTGGGCCGATTCACGTTCACACGGGCGCGTGGACGACACGCTAGATCCGGACTGCCGGACGTGTCCAGCCCACAACGGGACGGTGTCGGACAACCTGGCCCGCCCGGACGGACACTTCAGCAGACCACGGGCGTCTTGCGCGTCAGCCGATCCGGAAGCCGAGCAGTTGCGCGATGACCACTGCCTGCTCGACGTCGATGACCGCACCGGCCCGCTCGACCACCGTCGGGTCCAGCGCGGTGAGGTCACTGCCCCGCAGGTCGGCGCCGCCGAGCCGGACGTTTGTCAACTGCGCGCCAGAGAGATCGACGCCGGTGACGGTGGCACCGGTGAGGTTGGCCCTGGTGAGGTCCACCTCGCGCATGCGCACCCCGGTCAACCGAACGCCGCGCAAGTCGGCACCGGGCAGCGTGGCGAAGGACCAGTCGCCGCCGTCCACCGTCAATGGACGGAGGTCACACTCGCTGAAGGTGCTGCCGACCAGTTTGCAGCCGGTGAACTCGGCCTCGAAGAAGTTGCACCGCCGGAAGACGCATCGGGTGAAGGCCGAGTCGACGTGCCGGGAGGCGTTGAACGCCACATTGCCGAATGTGCACCCGGTGAAGACCGCGCCTCTGCTCACCGCCTCGGTGAGGTCCACCCCGAAGAACTCGCAGCTCACGAAGTGCCGGTCGGTCAACTCCTCGCCATACCAGTCCTCGTTGCGGAAGGTCACGTCCTCGGTCAACTCCGGCATCCGGCCAGGCTAGTGGGCACCGACGACAGCCGGCGGCCGGCGGGCCGGTGCCGACCCCCTTCCGGCGTCGCCGTACCGGCGAGTAGGTTCGGCGGCGTGAGTGTGGCGCGGAGCATGGACCCCGATCAGATCGGTTTCGACCCGGCGCGGCTGGCCCGGATCGACGAGCACTTCGGCCGGTACGTCGACGACGGCCGGCTGGCCGGCTGGCAGGTGGTGGTCACCCGTCGCGGCGAGGTGGCGCACTCCTCAACGTACGGGCTGCGGGACCGGGAGTCGGGCGCGCCGGTCGAGGCCGACACGCTCTGGCGGATCTACTCGATGACCAAACCGATCACCTCGGTCGCGGCGATGATGCTGTGGGAAGAGGGCCGGTTCGAGCTGACCGACGAGATCAGCCGCTGGCTGCCCGAGTTCGCCGACCTGCGGGTCTACTCCAAGGGGTCGGCGCTCAAGCCGTACACGGTGCCGGCGGTCGAGCCGATCCGGGTCTGGCACCTGCTCACCCACACGGCCGGCCTGACGTACGGCTTCATGCAGACCTCGGTGGTCGACGGGCTCTACCGGGCCGCCGGCTACGACCTCTACCCGCCGGCGGACGTCGACCTGGCCGGCGCCTGCGCGGCCTTCGGCGAGCTGCCGTTGCTGTTCCAGCCCGGCTCGGCGTGGGGCTACTCGGTCGCCACCGACGTGCTGGGTCGACTCGTCGAGGTGATCTCCGGGCAGAGCCTCGACGCGTTCGTCGCCGACCGGATCTTCGGGCCGCTGGGCATGACCGACACCCGCTGGTGGGTGGAGGGCGACGAGGCCGAACGGCTGGCCGCGCTCTACGTACCGGAACCGCGTAGCGGAAAGGCCGTCCGTTACGACAGCCTCGGGTCGCTCGCGTTCAGCAAGCCGGCGCTGCTCTCCGGCGGCGGCGGGCTGATCTCCAGCGCCGCCGACTACCACCGCTTCACCCAACTGTTGCTGCGCGGCGGCGAGCTGGACGGTGTCCGGCTGCTCGGGCCCCGCACGGTGCGGTTCATGACCCGCAACCAGCTGCCCGGCGGTCAGGACCTGGGCACCCTCTCCACCGGCGGCTTCGCCGAGACCACCCTTGACGGGATCGGCTTCGGCCTCGGTTTCGCGGTGGTCGACGACCCGGTTCCCAGCCGGGTGCCGAGCAGCGTCGGCGAGTACTACTGGGGCGGGGTGGCCAGCACGGCCTTCTGGGTGGACCCGGCCGAGGAGGTCACCGCGCTGCTGTTCACGCAGCTGATGCCGTCGAGCACGTACCCGCTCCGCTCCCAGCTGCGCCAGCTCGTCTACGCGGCCCTGGTCGACTGACCGCTGCGAGCCGCCCGTCGTCGTCGCTCCGGCGACGGATGCCCACCCCGCCCGACCCGCCTTTGCTCTGCACCCCAATCTGCGACATGACGCCGAGCGGCGCGGCCAAGCGCCGAGCGCCGAGCGGCGCGTACAGGTAAGCAGAGCAAAGGACCCGAAACCCGAGGTTGGCCGCCAGATCGCCACCCTGGGCAGTGGCGGCCTAGGCGAGGCGGGCCGGGAAGCCTCCGGTGGCGATCGGCCCCCAGGTGTCGATGGTGACCCGGATCAGCGACTTGCCCTGGCGGACCATGGCCGCCCGGTAGTCGTCCCAGTCCGGGTGCTCACCGGAGATGCTGCGGAAGTACTCGACAAGCGGCTCCAGCGCCTCGGGCAGGTCCAACACCTCGGCGGTGCCGTCGACCTGCACCCAGGGGCCGTTCCAGTCGTCGCTGAGCACGCAGGCCGACACCCGGGGGTCGCGGCGGAGGTTGCTCACCTTGGCCCGCTCGGGGTAGGTGGAGACGACAAGCCGCCCCTGCCCGTCGACCCCGGCGGAGACCGGGGAGGACTGCGGGCGGCCGTCGGAACGGGCGGTCATCAGCAGGACGCGGTGTCGCGGCCGGAGGAAGTCGAGCAGGCCGTCCCGGTCGACCCGGGTGTTCGTTGCGATGCTGCGTGCCATGCCCCCGTTCCTACCAGGGCGCGGGCACAGCGACGGCGGCGGGTCAGTGCGGTCGGGCGGCGGCGGGGCGCGCGGCCTGGGTGGGCACCCGGGGACGGCCGGACGGCCGCCAGGCCCGACCGTTGGCGTAGATGACCCGGAAACCGAGGTACGACGCGAGCGGCGCCCAGTGCGCGGAGCCCATTCGCAGCTCGGCGGCATTGTGTCGCTGGCCGTTGGCGAGCACGTCGAGGAGCACGGTTTCGAAGGCCGCCGATTCGACCCAGTCGACTTCTCGGGTGAAACCGCAGATCAGAGCGGCTCCGGTGACTTCCAGGAACTCGCGCAGCACCGCATCCGAGGCGCGCAGCACCGAGCAACTGCCGAAATAGAGCCGCCGCCCCTCGGCGCGGCCGGCCATCAGGTCGGCGACCTCGGCCAACTCGACCGACTGCCAGTCGGTGAGGCAGAGCCGGCTCGGCTCGCCGTGCATGGCGAAGAACCCGACCCGGTGGTCGGCGTACTGCTTGAGCAGCCAACGGTCCAGGAAGTAGAACAACTCGTCGCGGGTGGCCGCGTCCTTGTGGATGAAACGGATCTTGCCGAGCCGCTCCAGCAGCTCCAGGGTGGGCAGCACCGAGCCCCGCTCGTTGAGGTCACGGTGCCACTGACCCTCGACACAGAAGACGCCACCGCGTGCCACGCGCACCTCCGCCAGTCCGCCGCCCGGGGCTGACGTTACCGGCCGTCATCGCCCCGGGAACATCACCCTCGGTGTGGCAGATTGCGACGTTCGGTGTGCTTGGCCACAGGAGGGCCGATCGGCAGGAAATGGCTGTTTCGTAAATCAGCCGAATTCCCAGCCAATACCCAGGGACAGCGGATTGTGAGCACGATTCTCGTTAATCACCTCCAACGGCACGGATCAGTGCGAGGGTGGAAATCACGGGACTTCTCGGTCGATGTCCTGGAGCCACCCCATTCGCTCTCCAATCGGGAGGACTTCTGTGCGCGTCAACACCTTGAAGCGTGCCGCCGTCGCATTCGCCCTGGCACTGCCCGGGGCCGCGATCGCCACGGTGATCGCCGCACCGGCGGCGCACGCGGACGGCTGTTACACCTGGAACCGGACCCTGAGCCAAGGGCGCTCCGGCGACGACGTCCGCCAGTTGCAGATTCGGGTCGCCGGCTGGGCCGGCTATCGCGACATCGTGGAGAACGACGGCCGGTACGGGCCGAAGACCGCCGCCGCGGTCAAGCGGTTCCAACAGGCGTACGGGCTGCGCGCCGACGGCATCGCCGGCCCGCAGACCTTCGCCAAGCTGTACCAACTCCAGGACAACGACTGCACGCCCGCGCACTTCAGCTACAGCGAGTTGGACAACGGGTGCGGCGGGAGCGGTTGGAGCGGCGGCCCGCTGTCGGCGAGCCAGACCAAGCAGAACGCGCTGCGCACCATGTGGAAGCTGGAGGCGCTGCGCAAGAGTCTCGGCGACAAGCCACTCGACGTGTCCAGCGGTTTCCGCAGTCGCGCCTGCAACAACCAGGTCGGTGGCGCGTCCGACAGCCAACACCTGTACGGCAACGCGGCCGACGTGACCTCGCGGACGTCCTCACTGTGCCAGATCGCCCGGGACGCCCGGGACAACGGCTTCAGCGGGATCTACGGGCCGGGCTACCCCGACCACGACGACCACGTGCACGTCGACTCCCGCCGGGAGAACAACAGCGACAGCAGCTCGAACACGACCAACTGGTCCGCACCGGACTGCGGCATCGGGGCCGGCAACGACTGACCCTGCCGACCGGAGCGACGTCGACCCGACGCGGAGGGGGAATCTTCGCGCCGGGCCGACGTCGTGTCGCCCCGGGTCGGGGGGGCGGAGGGGTGCCGCGCTCAGCTCGCCCGGGGCCAGCGCGGCGCGGTGACGGGGGGAGTCACCGGCCGCCCGGCAGCGGTGGGCCGTACCGCCTGGGGGCCGACCCGGGTGGCCTGTTGCCGCGACGGCCCGGTCGCCGTGAACGGAAAGGGAACGTGCACGAAGGGGTTGCCGTGCCGGATCAACGCCTCGATCTGCCGCTCGTTGAGCCCGTGTGTCTCCAACACCCGTCGCCCCCAACGGTGCAGCCGGCACGGGTAGGAGGCACCGTCGTTGCGGCACAGCGGCCCGGTGGGCCACTCCTCGGCGGTGTGGACCACCACCGCCCGGACCGCGAGCCGGACATCCTCCGGGGTCAACGGTGCCGGCATTGGCACCTCACCCAGTACCTGGTCGATGGGATCCGTCGACTGCTCACCAACTCGCACGGCAGGCCTCCCGCAGTTCGGCAGCGGTACGGCGGACCCACCGCACCGACATCCTCGGCCATGAGTACGGCGAGGACCGTACGAAAGTTCAATTCCGGTACGCGGTAAGCAGATCCTCTGCCGACATCGATGGTCAGACGAGACCGGCGTCGTGCACGAGCAGCGCCACCTGGACCCGGTTGTTCAGCTCCAGCCGGGTCAGCAGCCGGGAGACGTACGCCTTCACCGTGGCCACGCTCATGAACAACTCCCCCGCGATCTCCGCGTTGGTCTGGCCCTGCCCCAGTGCGACCGCCACCTGCCGTTCCCGCTCGCTGAGCCCGCTGAGCAGCCGCCGCGCCCGTTCCCGGCGCGGGTCCGGGCCGGATGGGCCGGGGGCGACGGCCGTCACGTGGTCGATGAGCGTCCGGGTCACCGTCGGGGAGAGCGTCGCCTCGCCCGCCGCGACCCGGCGTACGGCGTGCACGATCTCCGCTGGCGGGGTGTCCTTCAGCAGGAAACCGGCCGCGCCGGCGCGGAGCGCCCGCAACACCTGCTCGTCGGCGTCGAAGGTGGTCAGCACCAGCACCTCGGGCGGGTGCGGCCGGGCGCGCAGCGCCTCGGTGGCGGTCAGCCCGTCGACCCGGGGCATCCGGATGTCCATCAGCACCACGTCCGGGGCGTGCGCGGCGACGGCCGCCGGCACCTCGCCACCGTCGGCCGCCTCGCCGACCACCGTCAGGTCCGGCAGACCGCCGAGGATCATCGAGAGCCCGGCCCGGACCAGCGCGTCGTCGTCCACGATCAACACGCGCACCGGCGGCCCGGCTGCGCCGGCAGGGCTGGTCACGCCGCCCACGGGAGCCAGGCGGCGAGCCGGAAGTCACCGGCGTCGTCCCGGCCGTAGGCGAGCCGACCGCCGGCCAGGGTCACCCGTTCGCTGATGCCGACCAGGCCGGTGCCCGCACCCGGCAGGGTGTCGCTGGCGGGCGCTCCGACCGGCCACCTGTTGCCGATCGCCACGGTCAGGCCGGTGCCCGGCCCACCCGCCACGTCGACGGTGACCGCCGCGCCGGCCGCGTGCTTGCGGGCGTTCGTCAACCCCTCCTGCACGATCCGGTACGCGGCCCGGCCCAGCGCCGCCGGCACCTGCTCGGGCGTGACGACGCTGTCGCTGACGTTGACGCGTACCCCTGCCGACCGGGACTCCGCGATCAGGGCGGGCAGGTCGGCGAGGGTGGGCTGGGGCGGCTCGGGCGCGTCGCCATCGCCGCCGTCCTCGGCCCGGAGCACCCCGATCACCTCCCGCAGGTCCTGTAGGGCGGCGTGTGCGCTGCCCCGGATCACCCCTGCGGCGCGGGCCACCTCGTCCGACGGCGCGTCCGGCCGGAACTCCAGGGCGCCCGCGTGCAGGCTGAGCAGCGAGATCCGGTGCGCGAGCACGTCGTGCATCTCCCGGGCGATCCGGGTGCGTTCGAGGTGGCGGGCCTGGGCGACGCGGAGCTGCTGCTCCGCCTCGGCGCGTTCGGCCCGCTCGCGCAGCGACACGATCAACTGTCGCCGGGCCCGGACGAACATCCCCCAGGCCAACACCGTGAGGCTGATCACCACACCCCAGGCGACGGTGGCCCAGTACGGCATCACCGGATCCGGGCGAGCCCAACTGAAGACCAGGCTGGTTAGCAGGCCGGCGCCGGTGACCGCGATCGCGACGGCGGTGCGCCGATGCACCACCACGGTGAAGTACAGCATCAGCAGCGGGATCGCGGCGGCCATCGAGAACATGGTGAGCGGCAGCGTCGCCACCACCAGCCCGAGTGGCCACCGCCGACGCAGCCAGAGCAGCCCGCAACAGACCAGCCCGAGCACCGCGTCCACGCCGAGCATCCAGTCGTGCGGCAGCGGAAGCGCCATCTCCGGAGTGGGCGACAAGGCGTCCGCGGTGGCGAACAGCACCCAGAGCAACCCGATCAGGAACGCGAGGCCGTCCACCACCCAGTCCCGGGTGGTGCGGCGGGGCCGCGCCCGCACGCGCTCGGCCGGCACCACCAGCTCCCCCGGCAGCAGCCAGGGGTGCTCCGGAACGGCGATGCTTGTCACCCGCCCATGCTAGGCAGCATCGGGGGCCGACAACCAGCTACCAAAGTCGAGACCCCGCCATCGACAAAGGTCGGCGCGGCACCGACCGGTGGCCGCAGCGGATGGCCGGGCGGCGCGGGCAGGCTCGACGGCATGATCACCGTGGAGAACCTCACCAAACGGTACGGACCACACCCGGCCGTGGACGACGTCTCGTTCACGTGCGAGCCGGGCACCGTCACCGGCTTCCTCGGCCCCAACGGCGCCGGCAAGTCGACGACCATGCGCATGATCTGCGGGCTCACCGCGCCGACCGCCGGCCGCGCTACCGTCTCCGGGCACCCGTACCGGGAACTGCCCAACCCGGGGCGGGAGGTCGGGGTGCTGCTGGACGCCTCCGCCCAGCACGCCGGGCGCACCGGCCGCGAGGCGTTGACGCTGTCCGCGTACGCCATGGGTCTGGACAAGCGCGAGGTCGCCGCGAAGCTCGACCTGGTCGGGTTGAACGCGGTGGCCGCGAAGCGCCGGGTCCGCGCGTACTCGCTGGGCATGCGGCAGCGGCTCGGGCTGGCGCACGCGCTGCTCGGTGACCCCCGCGTGCTGATCCTCGACGAGCCGGCCAACGGCCTGGACCCGGAGGGGATCTTCTGGATGCGCGGCCTGCTGCGCGACTTCGCCGACCGGGGCGGCACCGTGCTGCTCTCCTCCCACCTGCTGCGCGAGGTGGAGGCGGTCGCGGACCGGCTGGTGGTGATCGGGGGTGGCCGGATCGTGGCCCAGGGCGACAAGAACGAGCTGCTTGCCGGCGGCGGCACTGTGGTCCGGGCCCGCGACGACGCGGCGCTGCGCCGCGCGTTGGACGCCGCCAACCTGACCGCGGCCGACAGCTCCGACGGCCTGCTCGTGCAGGCCGACGCGGAAGCCGTCGGCCAGGCCGCCGCCGACGCCGGTGTCGCGCTCGCCGAGCTGCGCCCTGCCGGCGGCGGTGGCCTCGAACAGCTCTTCCTGACCCTGACCGCAGGCGAATCCACCAAGGAGGCCGTCCGATGACCACCGCCACCGCGCCCGCCATCACCGTCGCACCCCAGCACCGCGCTCCGGTACGCCGCCCGTCGCTGCTCCGGCTCACCGGTGTGGAGCTGCGCAAGCTCGTCGACACCCGGGCCGGCCGTTGGCTGCTGATCACCATCGGCCTGGTGGTCGTCGCGATCGTCACCCTCCTGCTGATCTACGCCGAGGACTCCGAGCAGACCTTCTTCACCTTCTTCGTCACCTCGCTGCTGCCCGTCAACGTGCTCCTGCCGGTGCTGGGCATCCTGTCGATCACCAGCGAGTGGTCCCAGCGCACCGCCCTCACCACGTACGCGCTGGTGCCCCGGCGGGAGCGGGTGGTGGCCGCGAAGCTGATCGCCATGGTGCTGGCCGCACTCGCCTCGGTGCTTGTCACCCTGGCCGTCGCGAGCATCGGGACGCTCGTGGCGTCGGCCACGGGCGGCGCGGGCACCTGGCAGGTCGACGCGACGCTGATCGTGAACGGGGCGATCGTCCAGGTCGTCGGCGTGCTGATGGGTGCCGCCTTCGGCCTGCTGCTGCTCAACCCGCCGTTGGCAATCGTCGGCTACCTGCTGCTGCCGACCCTCTGGTCGGTGCTCGGCGAACTGATCCGGCCCCTGCGTGGTCCGGCCGGGTGGCTGGACACCAGCCGGACCATGGAACCGCTGTTCACCAGCCACGTCACCGGCGAGCAGTGGGGTCGGCTTGCGGTGTCGCTGCTCGTCTGGATGGTTCTTCCGCTTGCCGCCGGCCTGTTCCGGACGCTGCGCCGCGAGGTGTCCTGACCATGGACCTGGCCGGCAACCGTCCCCGCACCGTGGTCAGTGGCGGCCCGCTGGAGCTGGCGGTCCTGTGGGGTGGCTTCCCGCTGCTCGGCGCGGGCGCCGGGTGGCTCCTCGCGGCGGCGACCGGCTGGTTGGCCCGGCTGCCCTGGGTGCCGTTCAGCGACCTGATCGAGTGGCTGGACCGGCTGCCCGAGCCGCAGGCCACCGCCGGCACCATCGCGGTGGGCGTCCTGGCCGGCCTGGTCGTCGCCGGGATCGGCACCGCCGAACGGCTGATCGTCACCGTCGACGCGGCGCAGGTCCAGCTGCGCCGCTCCGACGAGAACCGGGCCGTCGCACGTGTCGACACCCGGGTGGTCTTCCTCGCCGACAAGCACCTGGTGCTGCTCGACGCCGACGGCGCGGAACTGGTCCGGGAGTCCACCGACCTATCGGCCGACCACCTGGCGGCGGCGTTCCGGGCGCACGGCTGGGGTTGGGCGGACGACGACCCGCACCTGTCGGCGTACCGGCTGTGGGTCCCGGGCCTGCCCGGCCTGCCCGCCGGGGCTGACGCGCTGCTGCGCGCCCGGGAACGGGCCGTCCAGCGGGACCGCCGTGACGACGCCCGGGAGTTGCGCCGCGAGCTGGGCCAGATCGGGGTGGTGCTGCGCGACGAGGGCAAACGCCAGTACTGGCGGCTGACCACCCGGGCCCTCGCCTCCGGGCCGGAGCAGCCGACTTCGGCCGAGCGGGAGCCGGACGGGCGGTAGCGTCTGTCCCAGCAGACCCTGGGAGCAGCGCGATGACCGAACAGCAGCCGTACCGGGTGGTGTCTCGACACCCCGGCTTCGAGCTGCGTCGGTACCCCGCCCACCTGGTGGCCGAGATGCAGATCCAGGCGTCGTTCGGCCGGGCGCCGATCGAGGCGTTCCGGCCGCTGGCCGCGTACCTCGGTGGTGCCAACCGGGCCCGGCACCCGATCGGTTCGGCAGCACCCGCGATGGCTGCGGCCGGCGGCTCGGAGAAGATCGCGATGACCGTGCCGGTGGTGCAGATCGAGGGCGAGTGGCCGGGTGCGTACCTCATCCAGTTCGTCATGCCGGCCACCTTCACCACCGCCACCCTGCCCGAGCCGGTGGACGCCCGGGTGCGGATCCGCGAGGTGCCGGCTCAGCTCGCGGCGGCGATGCGGTTCTCCGGACGGTGGACGGAGCAGGCGTTCAGCCAGCGGGCCACCATGCTCGGCCGATCGGTGACGGCGGCCGGGCTGCAACCGACAGGTGCCATCCGGTACGCGCGCTTCGACCCGCCGTGGAAGCCGTGGTTCCTCCGCCGCAACGAGGTCGTGCTCCCGGTCGTCGAGTGAGCTACCTGAGCTGCCGACGGTCCTCGACGCTCGGCCGGGCCAGCAGCACGGCCATTCCCAGCCCGGCGAGCAGCCCGACCAGGGAGACCAGCAGGTCGGAATCGGCGGCGTTGATCGGGCTGTTGCCGGCCAGCGCGGTGAACGCCGCACCGATCGGCAGGATGATCATCATGGGAATGGCCGTGGCCAGGAGGAGGACCACCGGGCCCACCAACGCGAGGACAGCGGCCACCGCGTGGTGCCACCAGACCGGCCGACCGCCCGGCCAGTCCCAGGCCACCAGAGTGACCCCGGTGAGCAGCACCGCCCCGAGAGCGACCTCCGGCAGGAGTCGTTCGCCGGGCGCGGCGGCACGGACCAGCCCCACGCCGAGCAGGCCGACCACGGTGAGGCCGACCGCCAGCCCGACCCGAACCCGGCTCCGCGCCGGAGCCGCCGCCAGCGCGGCACCGACGGCCAGGATCACCAGCAGCGCCGCGGTGGCCAGAGCGCCCTGGTTCAGCTCCGGCTCCCGATCGGTGGGTGACTCCATCCCGGCCGCCACGAGCGTCAACACCCCGGCCACGCAGGCCGCGCCGGTCAGCACCCGCCGGTCGCCGGCCCGCTCCCGCCCCGACGGCGTGCCCGGCTCCTGCCCCGACGGCGTGCCCGGCTCCCGCGCCGTCGGCGTCCGGCGCTCCCACCACAGCAGCAGCGCCGCGACCACGCCGAGCACCCCGCAGCCGGCGACGGCGAGCAGCACCGTCGCGTCGGAGCCGATCGGGTCGGCCCGGTCGATCGCCACGTCGGCGGCGACCCAGCAGCCGCCAAGCACCACCGCCGGGCCGCCCCACCGCAGGTGCCCCCGACCGGCCAGCACCAGCCCGAGCGGCACCGCCATGATCGCCATGAACCGGAGGTCGCGCGCCCAGTAGGCGTTGTTGCCCGGCAGGCGCTCCGACCACGGGCCGAGCGGTTCGGTGAGCGGCTGCCACCGGGTCATGCCGTACGCCCAGAGCACCACGGCGACGGCGGAGAGGAGCAGCCCGACCGGGCGCGCGGATCGCATCCATCGACGGTAGCGGTCCGCGCGCCCGTACGGGTGACCGTGGTCAGCCGACCAGGCCGACCGCGGACCGTGCGGGACGGTGACGCAGCAGCCGCCACGTCGGCAGCACGCTCGACAGCACGGCGAGGAGCAGGCACAGCCCCACCACCCCGCCGACCACCGACCAGGGCACCACCAGATCGACGGGAGCGCCGACCTGCTCGGCGAGGCCGGCCCGGATGCTGAGCAGACCGACGAACGCGACCACCCCACCCAGCAACGCGCCGATGAACACCACCAGGGCGGACTCCGCCGTGACCAGCCAGATGACCTGCCGTCGGGTCGCCCCGGCCAACCGGATCAGCCGCAGGTCCGCGGCCCGGCCGGCGGCGGCGAGCACCAACGTGTTGGCCACCGCGATGGCCCCGTAGCCGGCGGACACCCCGATCAGCAGCAGCGTGAACAGCCAGACGAGGCGGTCCTCGGCGGCGTCCGCCTCGGCCGCCCAGGTGGCGACGTCGACGATCCGCGCGCCGACCGGCGGCTCGATGCGATCCCGGACGTACACAGTGGAGGTCAACGCCGACGGGTCGTGCGCTCGTACCACGGCCCGGGGTACGAGCAGGTCGCCGGGGATCGAGGTGTCGGTGACCACGGCGACGACGCGCAGCGACACCGCCGTCCCGTCGGCGAAGACCACCGGGTACGGCTCCGACGGCAGACGGTTCGCCGAGGCGGGGACCACCACCGTGTCGGCGCCCCTGAGGTCGTCCAGCGAGCCGGCGACGACGGTGAGCACCCGGTTGGCGGCGGCGAAGCCCTCCGGGTCCACGCCGAGCGCGGTCATCGGCTGATCCTGCGGCACGGTTCCGGGATCGGTGCGGTAGACGGTGGTCGGAAGCAGGGCGGTGCCGCCGGTGGCGGCGACGGCCCGGTCGGAGAGGCCGGGTGCACGGTCCGGCACGACGATCCAGCCGGCGTTCACGTTGTCCGCCCGACCTGCCGTGTACGCGGCGGTGGTGGTGCGCACCATTCCGGACACGAGCACCGCGAACGCGACAGTGAGCAGCACCGGCGCGGCGATGGCGGCGGTGCGCCGGGTCGCCGTCAACGCCCCGCCCCGGACCAGCATGCCGATCGCTCCACCGGGTCGACGTACCGGAGAGCGCAGCACCCGCACCACCGGCCCGACCACCACCGGGGCGAGCACCGTGGCGCCGGCCACGAGCGCCATCACCGCGTAGAGCGCGTACTGCGCCGCCACCCGCGCCTCGCCGGCTGTCGCGGTGCCGATGCTGAGCGCCGCCCCCGCCGCGAGGAGCACCGCCCCGGTGCCTGCGCGCAGCCACCCGATCGGTCGCTGCTCCACCGCTGCCTCGCGCAACGCCTCCAGCGGGCGGACCCGCGCCGCCCGACGGGACGCCGACCAGACGGCAAGCAGAGCGATCACCGGGCCGGCGACGAGCGAGAGCGCGATCGGCAGGAGTTCGTAGCGGACCCGGAAGGTCGACGGTTGGTAGCCGACGTCGACGAGCAGCCGACCCAGCAACGGGGCGAGCGCCGCGCCCACAAGCAGGCCGACGATCCCCGCCGAGACGCCGACGGCGAGCGCCTCCGCGTACACCATCCGGCGGACCTGACGCCCGGTGGCGCCGACGGCGCGCAGCAGGCCCAGCTCACGGCGGCGCTGTGCGATGGTGAACGCGAAGGTGGAGGCCACCACGAACACCGTGACGAAGCCGGCGAGGGCGGCCGTGGCGGTGAGCACCTGCATGCCGATCCACCGGGTACGGGCGTCGTCGCGCGGCTCCAGCGCACCACGGGCGTCACCGGTCAGCACCCGTCCGTCGTCGCCGACGACGCCGCGGGCCGCCGTGGCGACCCGCTCCGGTTCGGCGCCCGGCGCGAGCACCAGCCCGATCGCCCGCACACCGGGAGCGAGGGCGGCCGCGACCTCGTCCGCGACATGGACGCCGGGCCCGTCGACCAGGCCGCTGACGGTGTACGGCTCCGGACCCGCCGCGGTCAACAGGGTGACGGGTGCCCCGACGCGCAGCCCGAGCGCGCTGTCGACGGCCACCTCGCCGGGCCGGCGGGGCGGCTCACCGGTGGTGAGGCGCACCCCACCCAGTTGGGCGCTGGACCAGCCGTGCCCCTGGTGGGCGTCCTCCCGCCGGTTGTCGGCGGTCGAGGGTCGGCCGTCCACGAGCGGCTGGGCGTAGAAGGTCCGGTCCGGGACCGCCGCCGCGACGCCCGGCAGACCGGCCAGCCTGCTGGTGAGGTCCGTCGCCACGCCTGCGGACCAGGGCCGGCTCGGCACGAACTCGTCGGCCGACGCACCTGCCTCGGGGCTCTGCACCACGACCGCCGCCCTCGTCAGCCGGTCCGGCACCTGCGGACGACCAGAGGCCTGCAGCAGGGTGGCCGCCGCGACAAGCGTGACCCCGACGGCGACGGCCACGAACGCGCTCGCCGAACGCCTCACGCTCAGCACGACAGCTCCCGGTCGGTCTCGCGCTCGGCGATCCGGGCGGCGACGGCAGCGGCGGTGATCCCGTCGGTCAGCTCGTCGACGACGCGGCCGTCGGCAAGCAGGAGGACCCGATCGGCGTACGCGGCGGCGGCGGGGTCGTGGGTCACCATGATGACGGTCTGCCCGTGGTCGTCCACGAGCGCACGCAACAGCCGGAGCACCTGTCGGGACGACGCGCTGTCCAACGCCCCGGTCGGTTCGTCGGCGAAGAGCACCGCCGGTCGGGTGATCAACGCTCGGGCCACCGCCACCCGCTGCTGCTCGCCGCCGGAGAGTTCACTCGGCCGGTGCCCGGCCCGGTCGGCGAGCCCGACGGCGTCGAGGGCGGCGGCCACGTCCCGGGCCGGCGGGCGGCGGCGGGCCAGCCGCGACGGCAACTCGACGTTCTGCGCGGCGGTCAGTGTGGACACGAGGTTGAACGCCTGGAACACGAAGCCGATCCGGTCGCGCCGCAGCCGGGTCAGCGCGTCCTCACCGAGGTCGTCGAGGCGGATGCCGTCGATGGTGACGACCCCCTCGGTCGGGCGGTCCAACCCCGCCGCGCAGTGCAGCAGGGTGGACTTTCCCGAGCCGGAGGGGCCCATCACCGCCGTGAACGTGCCGCTCGCGAAGCTGGTGGTCACGCCGTCGAGCGCCGTCACCCGCCGGGTTCCGGTGCCGTACTCCGCGCGCAGCCCCGTCAGGGTCACCGTGTCTGTGGTCATGACCGGTACGGTGCCGAACGCCCTGGGTGCGGCGCGTCGTGCCGGGGCGGGCACTTTCCGGCCCTCCCCCGGGTGGAGTCGGCGGCCCGAAACCGCCGGCGTGTCGTCCTCCGGAATGACCACCCGCGGGCGGACGCGTCCGGCACCGCCGACCGATACCGTTCGGCGGGTGACTGCTCTCCTCCTGACCCGACGGATGCGGCCGGTGGACCTGTACGTCGTGGACGGTCTGCTGGCGGTGGCCGTCGGCGGGCTGCTCTGCCCGTACGCGGCGCTGGAGTCGCCGTTGCACGGTGGCGTACGCGAACCGCTCTGGGTGTCCGTGCTGGTCGGGCTGGCCCTCGGGTTGCCGTTGGCCGTTCGCCGACGGTGGCCGATGACGGTGGCCGTCGTGATCAGCTCCGTCACCACCGTTGCTCTGATCACCGGGGTGATACCCAACTTCGCGGCCGCCGCGCCGGCGTTCGCCATCGCCCTGGCCTTCTACACGGTGGCGGTGTCGACACCTACCCGCCGGTCGATGCTCTGCGCCGCCGGTTGTCTCGCCCTGGTGAGCGTCGCCCTGGTGCTGACCGCCGGTGACCTCTGGTCGCGCACCGGCGCGGTCGTGTACGCCGCCGTCATGGTCGCGCCGGCCTGGGTGATCGGTTGGCTGCTCCGGGAGCGGCGTGCCCTCGCCGTCCGGCAGAGTGACCAGCTGGTCCGTCAGGCCGCCACCGAGGAGCGGCTGCGGGTGGCGCGCGAGCTGCACGACGTGGTCGCCCACACGCTGAGCCTGATCGTGGTGAAGGCGGCAGTCGCCAACCACGTCGCCGAGGCCGACCCCCGCGAGGCGGGTGCCGCTCTGCGGGTCATCGAGCAGACCGGCCGTACGGCGCTCACCGACGTGCGTCGGGTGCTCGGCGTCCTGCGCGAGGACAGCCCGTACGCGCCGACGCCGGGGCTCGACGAGTTGCCCGTCCTCGCCCGGCAGGCGGCGATCGGCGGCGTCGACGTGCAGCTCGACGTACGGCGGGAGGAGCCGGCCGGCGCGGTGCCGGAGTCGGTGGGTCTCGCGGTGTACCGGATCGTGCAGGAGGCGGTGACGAACGTGGTGAAGCACGCGGCGCCGGCCGCCTGCCGGGCCACGGTGACCGTCAGGCCCGACGAGGTGCGGGTGGAGGTGACCGACGACGGCGAACGGCCGGTCCTGCTCGGTGGGGAGGGGCACGGGTTGATCGGCATGCGGGAACGGGTGGCGTTGCACGGCGGGGAGTTCCGCGCCGGCCCCCGCTCCGACGGTGGCTTCGCGGTGACGGCCAGCCTGCCCTACCGGGTGGCCGCGTGATCCGCGTGCTGATCGCCGACGACCAGGCGCTGCTGCGCGGCAGCTTCCGGTTGCTCGTCGATCTCAGCCCGGACTGCACCACGGTCGGTGAGGCGGGCACCGGGGTGGAGGCCGTCGCGCTGGCCGGGCAGCACCACCCGGACGTGGTGCTGATGGACGTCCGGATGCCGGAGATGGACGGCATCGAGGCGACCCGGCGGATCTGCGCCGACCCGGCGACCGCCGACGCCCGGGTCATCATCCTGACCACGTTCGACCTCGACGAGTACGTCTACGGGGCGCTGCGCGCCGGGGCGAGCGGGTTCCTGCTCAAGGACACCCCACCGGCGGACCTGCTGACCGGGATCCGGGTGGTCGCCGCCGGCGAGGGCCTGCTCGCGCCGACGGTGACCCGCCGGTTGATCGACGAGTTCGCCCGGCGGCCGGAGCCGGCCCGGCCGCTGCCCCGCCAGCTCGACGGGGTGACCGACCGGGAGCGGGAGGTGCTCGCGCTCATCGCCCGAGGGCTGTCCAACGCGGAGTTGGCCGCGCACCTCAACCTCAGCCAGGCCACCGTCAAGACGCACGTCGGGCGGTTGCTGACCAAGCTGGCGGTCCGCGACCGGGCGCAACTGGTCATCGTCGCGTACGAGACGGGCCTGGTGGGGCCGGGCAGCCTAGGCTGAGCCGGTCGGCACGCGCCCGAGGAGGAGCCATGACCCGCTACGTCGCCCTGCTGCGCGGGGTCAACGTCGGCACCACCCGGCTGGCGATGGCCGACCTGCGCCGGATCGTCACCGACCTCGGGCACGAGGACGTCACGACGTACCTGCAGAGCGGCAACGTGGCCTTCGCCAGCACCGTGCGCGACGCGCACAAGTTGGCCGCCGGGATCGAACGGGCGCTCGCCGACGAGTTGGCGTTGACCGTGCCGGTGTTGGTGCGCAGCGGCCGGGAGTTGGCGGCGATCGCCGGTGGCAACCCGTACGCCGACCGGGAGGACGACCCGACGCGGCTGCTGGTGGCCTTCCTCGGTACGGCACCGGACACGTCCACCGTGGACGCGCTTGCCGTGCCCGGTGGCGAGAACGTGTCGTTCACGGTGACCGGCCGGGAGGTGTTCCTGCACTACGTCGACGGTGGTTACGGGCGGTCGAAGTTCACGAACGCCTACCTGGAGAAGAAGCTCGGCGTGGTGTCCACCTCCCGCAACTGGAAGTCGGTGCGGGCGTTGGCGGAGATGACCGCCTCCTGACCTCGGGCGGGGCCGCAGGTGCGCGACCCCCACCCGATGCTGCTCAGAAGTGGTATGCGGTCTCGTACTCGGGCACCAGCACCCGGCTGCGCGGCGAGATCCGGCGTACCGCGGCGATCATCTCGTTCAGCCGGGTGCGGTCGTTCGGGGCGACCGGCGGCGGGTTCCGCAGCTCCGTCTCGAAGTTGTCGAAGTGCACCGGCACCACGACCTTCGGGTAGTCGAGGCCGGCCAGCAGCCGGGGCAGGTAGTCGCCGGTGGTGGTGGCGTTCTGCATGGCCACCATCGCCACGTCGGGCGCGAGGCCGGTGAGATTCCGCTCGGCGACGTCACTGGCCCCGGTGAAGTAGACCGACGGGCCGCCGTCGACCCGCAGCAGGTAGCCCAGCGTGTCCCCCTCCGGCAGGTCCGCGATGGTGGCGGGCTGCGGCGGCGGGCTCACCCGCACCCCGGGGAAGGCCACCGAGTACGACGGGTTACGGCTGTGCAGCGAGCCGACCACCTCGACGCTGTGGTCGCCGAAGTCCAGCACCTCCCCACCCTTCACGGCGCTGAGCTGCGTCGAGGGCACCTCGTAGGCCAACCCCAGGTGGTACGCGGTGAGCGTGCCGAACACCCGCGCGCCGGTGCGCTTGGCGATGTACGGCACGTCCATGAAGTGGTCCCAGTGGGTGTGCGTGACGAGCACCGTGGTGGCCCGGTCCACGCGCGGGTCGATCACGTCGGCGCGCACGGTCAGCGGGGTCTCCGGCTTGAACGGGCCGGTGAACAGCCCGGTGTCGATCCGGCTGAGGAACGGGTCGACGAGGATGGTGCGGTCACCGATGTCGACGCGCCACCCGGCCGTACCCCACCAGCGGAAGCTGACCGCGCCCTTGCGGCGAGAGGTCGGCGCGGGTGCGGTGGTCGGCGCGGGGGCGGTGGTCGAGGGCGCGGCCTGGGCCGGGGTGGCGGCGCCTGCGGCGAGCCCACCGGCGGAGACCAGGGCGGTGGTGGCGGCGGCGTCGCGCAGGAAGCGGCGGCGGTCGATGCTTGGCATACGGATCTACTCCCCGTGTTCGGGCGTGGTGTCGACCACGACCCAACCAGCGCCACCGAGCCGCAGTCCAAGATCGAAGGCCGTCGGCTCCGATACGTCACCGGATATCGGTCCTGCTCGGCGGGGGTGCGGCAATGCTCGGACCGGCGCCAAATCAGTCGCCGCGCAGTGCCTCCACGGCCGTCCGGGCAGCCTCCCCCATCGCCAGGTCCACGTCGATGCGGCGCGGGGTCAACTCTTCGGCGCGGGCGAAGACGGCGATCGCGTACCGGCCCCCGTCGGGGTACTCGGCGACCCCGGCCTCCAGGTGGAACCCGGGCAGGGTGCCGGTCTTCCCGGAGACCCGGACGCCGGGCGGAAACCCGGCGGCCAGCCGGGTCCAGAAGATCTGCCGGGCCATCCAGGTGCGGACCATCGCGCAGGCCGCCGCCGGCCCGGCCTCGTCCCGCCAGATCAGCGTGAGCAGCCGGGTGATCTCCCGGGCGGTGCTGGACGTGGTGTGCGCGGGGTCGAAGACCCGCATGGCCCGGACCCGGTCCGTCGGCAGCGTGGGGAAGATCCGGGCGAAGTCCGCCTCGGTCCGGGCGCCCACGTCGGCGAGCATCATCTCGACAAGTTCCCGAGGGCCACCAAGGACGCGGGTACGGGTCAGCCCCAGCTCGACGGCGAGCATCGGCAGCAGGTCCGGGCCGACCCGGCGCAGTAGCAGATCGGCGGCCGTGTTGTCGGTGACCGACATGGCGAAGTACGCGAGGTCGCGCAACGACACCTCGGCGTCGTCGGCGCAGCCGGCCAGGCCCCACCCACCGAGCCGGTCGGCGGCGGTGACCAGGACCCGCTCGGTCGGGTCCAGTTGACCGGCCTCGACCTGCCGGGCGAACTCCAGCACCAGCAAGATCTTGAAGATCGAGGCGATCACCACCTGCTCGTCGGCCCGCAGCCCGACCTCGCGGTCATCGTCGACCGGGCCACCGTCGACCGGGCCACCGTCCAGGTCGACGGCGTCCAGGTCCACGACGTGCAGGCTGGCCGTCACCCCGACGGCGGCGAAGATGGCCTCGACACGTTCCTCCACGTCCACGCCAGCACGGTATCCAGCGAGGCCGGGGCGGCGCCGGCGTAGGGTCGCGGCCGTGGATCTGCTCCGACACCTGCGGCACTTCGTGGTGGTCGCACACGAACTGCACTTCGGGCGGGCCGCCGAGCTGCTCGAGATGGCCCAGCCGCCGCTGAGCCAGTCGATCCAGAGGCTCGAACGGGAGCTGACCGTCGAGCTGTTCGACCGATCCCGCCGCCAGGTACGCCTCACCACCGCCGGAGAGCTGCTGCTCGGCGAGGCGGAGGAGCTGCTCGCCGGCGAGGGTCGACTCCGCAGCCTGATGGGCCAGGTCCGCGCCGGTGAGCTGGGCGTACTCCGGGCCGGCGTGCCACCGGAGACGCCCGCCGTGACGCTGCGCTCGCTGCTGGACGGGCTCACCGCGCGGGCGTCCGGCCTGGACGTGGAGCTGCACGAACTGACCACCGCCGAGCAGGTGCGGATGCTCGCCGAACGGACCCTGGACGTGGGGCTGGTACACCACCCGGTGGCGGCGGACGGGCTGCGCTTCGGCGCCCCGGTCGACGTACCCCTGGGGGTGTTGCTGCCGCGCACCTCGCCGCTGGCCCGCGGCCGTGCGGTGACGCTCGCGTCGCTTGCCGGTCTGGACCTGGTGGCCGCGCCCCGCGCCACCGCCCCCGGCTGGCACGACCACCTGCTGACGCTGTGCCGGCAGCACGGTTGGCGCCCGGCCCGGGTACGCCCGGCGCGCAACCCGGAGTTCCTCTGCGGGCTGGTGCTGGCCGGCGGCGGCGTGGCCGTGGAACCCGCGGCGGTGGCCCGCCGGGAACCCCGGATGGCGTGGCGGCCGATCGTCGACGCACCGCTGGCGAAGCGCACCTCGGCGGCCTGGCCGAGCCGGTCGGCGCACCCGGCGGCGGCGATGTTCGGCCAACTCGCCGCGGAGGTGCTCGCCGCCGCCGAGCCCACCGCGCCCGCGCCGCCCGCGACGTCGGTGCCGGCCGATCGGCCGTGGCCGGTGCTGTTCGACACGACCGGGTGAGCCGGCCCGCCGTTGCGTTCGTCACCCCCGGTTGGGCGGTGGATCGTCCACCCGCAAGGGTATGGATGACAGGTAACGAAGACGCGAAGGAGCCGCAGTGGCAATCACGATTCCCGACATCAGCCTGAACGACGGCACCACCATTCCGCAGCTCGGCTTCGGGGTGTTCCAGATCGAGCCGAAGGACACTGTCGCGGCCGTGACCACCGCGTTGGAGGTGGGCTACCGGCACATCGACACCGCCGAGATGTACGGCAACGAGGCCGAGGTCGGCGAGGCGGTGCGCATGTCCGGGCTCGACCGGGGCTCGGTCTACGTCACCAGCAAGCTGAGCAACGCCTTCCACCGCCCCGACGACGCCCGCAAGGCGTTCGAGTCGACGCTCTCGGCGCTGAAGATGGACTACATCGACCTGTTCCTGATCCACTGGCCGCTGCCGACCCTGTACGACGGCGACTACGTGTCGACCTGGAAGGTCCTGGAGGAGTTCCAGCGCGACGGCCGGGCCCGTTCGATCGGCGTGTCGAACTTCCAGGTGTCACACCTGCAGCGACTGGCCGACGAGGCGAGCGTCGTGCCGGCGGTCAACCAGATCGAGGCGCACCCGTACTTCACCAACGACGAGGTCCGCGCCTACGGCCGCGAGCACAACATCCTCACCGAGGCGTGGTCGCCGATCGCGCAGGGCAAGGTGCTCGACGACCCGACGGTGGTCGACATCGCCGGGCAGCTCGACCGGACCCCGGCGCAGGTGGTGCTGCGCTGGCACGTGCAGCGCGGCGACATCATCTTCCCGAAGTCGACCACTCCGAAGCGGATCGAGGAGAACACCCGGATCTTCGACTTCGAGCTGGACGACGCGGCGATGGAGCGGATCACCGAGCTGGGCAAGGGCGAGGCCGGCCGGCAGGGCCCGAACCCGGACACCTTCGCCTACCTGCCCAACTGACCTGACCCGCCGACCCGTCGGCGGTGATGTTCCGGTGAGCGCCATACCTCAGAGTCATAGTTATGACTCTGAGGTATGGCGCTTTTCGGGGTCCGGGGCCGGACGCGGGGCGGTCAGGTCGAGCTGCCAGTCGTTGGCACGCATCAGCCGCCCCGGCGGATACTCGAAGTTGGTCTCGCCGAGCAGCGTGAAGCCGGCCTTGCGGCACACCGCGTTCGAGGCGGGATTGCCGACCGAGGGGTAGGCGTGGGCGTAGTGCCGGTCCCGTCGGGCGCGGGCCACGTCCACCACCGCCCGCACCGCGTCGGTGGCCAGGCCCTTCCCCCGGTACGCGGGCAGCACCGCCCAGCCCAGCTCGTACACCTGTTTGTCGCGCCACTCGCGGGCCCAGTAGCCGACGCTGCCGACCCGCGTGCCGTCCGACAGCACCAGGGTGAACATGCACCCCTGCCCGGTGTCGGCGAAGTGCACGTACCTGTCGTGCCGGGCGAGCACCTGCTCGTCGGTCTCCGGGCCGCCGGTGTGCTTGCGCGTGTCCGGTGAGTTGAGCTGCCGCAGCAGGTCGAGGTCACCCTCGTACCACGGCTCGATGTGCACCTGCGTCATCCCGCTCCCCTGTTCGTCGACCCCAGTCAAGCCGACCCGTGCGACATCTAGCCCCGAATCGGTGCCCGCTAGATCGGATCTAGCGGGTTTTCTGTCGCCACCTCGCGCCTTCACCGTGGAAGGGGGGTGGCGATGACACAGTTGCGGATCGCCGTGATCGTCGGCAGCACCCGGGAGGGGCGGGTCGGTGACCGGCTCGCCACCTGGTTCGTCGAGCAGGCCGCACGGCACGACGACCTGGCGGTGACGGTCGTTGACCTGACCGGGTACGACTTCCCGGCCGCCTACCCCGCCGAGCCGACCGCGCCCATCCGGGCGTTCGTCGGTGAGGTGGGCCGGGCGGACGCGTTCGTCGTGGTCACCCCCGAGTACAACCACAGCTTTCCGGCACCCTTGAAACAAGCCATCGACTACGCGTACGACGAGTGGCAGGCCAAACCGGTCGGCTTCGTGTCGTACGGCTGTCGCTCCACCGGCCTGCACGCGGTCGACCAACTACGTACCGTCTTCACCGCACTACACGCGATGACGGTACGCGACGTCGTCGGGATCGACCTGCTCGCCGGCGACCCGACCGCCCACTGCACGGACGAGCTGCGCCGCGACGTCGGCGTCCTGCTCGACCAGCTGCGGTGGTGGGGCCTGGCACTGCGCGACGGCCGGGCGGCTCGACCCTACGTCTCCTGAACACGCCCACCACGAAAGGTAAGGATCATGAGTAGACGCACCACCGGCCTGGCCATCGAGGCCGAGGGTCTCACCCGCTCGTTCGGGGACACCAGGGCGTTGGCCGGCATCGACCTCCAGGTGCCCGCCGGCACCGTCTACGGCCTGCTCGGCCCGAACGGGGCGGGTAAGACCACAGCGGTCCGGGTGCTCGCCACACTGCTGCGCCCCGACGGCGGCTCGGCGCGGGTCTTCGGCCACGACGTGGTCACCGAGGCCGACAAGGTCCGCTCCCGGGTCAGCCTCACCGGCCAGTACGCCTCCGTCGACGAGGACCTGACCGGTACGGAGAACCTGGTGCTCCTCGGTCGCCTGCTCGGCCTGCCCAAGCCGGCCGCCCGGGAGCGCGCGGCGGCCCTGCTTGCCGCGTTCGGTCTGACCGAGGCGAGTGACCGCCAGGTGAAGAAGTACTCCGGTGGGATGCGGCGACGCATCGACATCGCGGCCAGCATCCTGAACACCCCGGACCTGCTCTTCCTCGACGAGCCGACGACAGGTCTCGACCCGCGCAGTCGCAACCAGGTGTGGGAGATCGTCCGGGCGGTGGTGTCGCACGGCACGACGGTGCTGCTGACCACCCAGTACCTCGACGAGGCCGACCAACTCGCCGGGCGGATCGCGGTCGTCGACCACGGCCGGGTGATCGCGGAGGGCACCCCGGGTGAGTTGAAGTCGTCGATCGGCTCCGGCACCGTCCACCTGCGACTGCGCGACCCCGCACAGCGCCCCGAGGCGGAGCGGGTGCTGCGGGAGGCGCTCGACGTGCCGGTGCAGCTCGCCGCCGACCCGGTGGCGTTGACCGCCCGCGTCGGTGAGGCCGGCACCGACCTCGACGCCAGCGCCCAGGCCGCTCGGGTACTCGGTGACCTGGCTCGCGCCGGCATCGTCGTGGACAACTTCTCCCTCGGCCAGCCCAGCCTGGACGAGGTCTTCCTGGCCCTGACCGACCACCCCGCCGTGCCGACCGACGAGCGCGACGACGAGCTGGAGGCAGCCCGATGAGTGACACCACGACAAGCACGACCGAACGGGCGCCGTCCGTCTACGTGCCGTCCGCCGAGGCGCTGGCGACAGTGCTCGCGCCCGGTGCCCGACCGCCCCGGCCGACCGCGCTTGGCGCGTCGCTCACCTTCGGCTGGCGGGCCATGCTGAAGATCAAGCACGTGCCGGAGCAGCTCTTCGACGTGACCGCGTTCCCGATCATCATGGTGCTGATGTTCACGTACCTGTTCGGTGGCGCCCTCGCCGGCAGTCCGCGCGAATACCTGCAGTTCTTCCTGCCCGGCATCATGGTGACGAGCGTCGTCATGATCACCATGTACACCGGCATCGGCCTCAACACCGACATCGAGAAGGGCATCTTCGACAGGTTCCGGACGCTTCCCGTCTGGCGCCCGGCCGCCCTGGTCGGCATGATCTTCGGCGACGTGCTGCGCTACATCCTCGCCGCCGTGGTGATCCTGGGCCTCGGGCTCGTGCTCGGGTTCCGCCCCGAAGGTGGGGTGGTGGGGGCCGCCGTCGGGATCGGCCTGCTGGTGGTCTTCTCGTTCGCGTTCTCCTGGGTGTGGACGTTCTTCGGGCTGATCCTGCGCAGCGAGAAGTCGGTGATGGGGGTCAGCATGATGGTGCTGTTCCCGCTGACGTTCCTGAGCAACGTCTTCGTCGAGCCGAGCACCATGCCCGGCTGGCTCCAGGCGTTCGTGAAGGTCAACCCGGTGACGCAACTGGTGGCGGCGATCCGCGGAGCGATGAGCGGCGAGTCGGACCCGGCAGCCACCATGTGGCTACTGCTGTGGAGCGCCGGCTTCGTCCTCATCTTCGGCACCCTGACCATGTACCGATACA
Organism: Micromonospora sp. NPDC003944; assembly: GCF_053605225.1. NCBI lineage: Bacteria > Bacillati > Actinomycetota > Actinomycetes > Micromonosporales > Micromonosporaceae > Micromonospora > Micromonospora sp. NPDC003944. The sequence continues at coordinate 88,919 of NZ_JBSGIV010000012.1, read as the reverse complement.
ACCGCCGCTAACAGCCCCGCCCCGCGCCGGCCCAACCCCGCCCGGCTTCGTCGATCATGGAGTTGTGGTGCCCGCCTTGGCGCTGTAAAGGCGCTTTGTCACCCACCACAACTCCATGATCGACGCGGCGACGCTCCCGCGATCTTGCACTTTCTGTTCCGACATATGTGGCAGAGCACCCCGAACCGGCGACCGAAAGTGCAAGATCGCGGAGGGGTGGGGCTGGGGTGGGGAGGGGTGGGGAGGGGTGGGCTGGGGTTCGGGGGTTAGAGGCGCCAGGGCGGCGGGGTGGACGGTAGGTAGCGGCAGGTGGTGCCCGTGGAGACGGAGTCGCGTAGGTGGCTCGCCAGGGTTGGGTGTCGACTGTCGAGTTTGCGCAACGTGTCACGAATCCGCGCGGTCACCGTCTTGCGGGCCCGCTCGGTCTCGTCGCCCAGGCGGCGACTCCGGCCGGCGAGGCCCGCTGCGGCACGCAGTTCGTCGAGCAACGCGCCCCGCTCAGCGTCCAGCTTGGACACCTTCCGGTCGTCGTCGCGGGCGGCGGCCCGGTCGATCTCCTCGTCGAGGCGGGCCAGGTGCCGTCGGTAGCGGGCCTTCGCCTCGTCGTCGAGCACCGGGTCGGCGCCCATCCGGCGGGCGGCGACCAGTTCCGGCCCGGCGGCCGGGTCGAGCAACTCCACCGCTGGCACGTCACTGCCCGGCCGGCTGAGCAGCAGGTGCAGGTCGTGCAGGCCCTTGGCGTCGGGCAGGTGCACGACGGCACCGTCGTACGCCAGTTGCCAGACCGGCCCGTCGCGCCGAAACGCGTACCCCTCGATGGTCGCCGCGACCGGCGCGGCCCGACCGGGCGCGACGACCCTGCCTGACTCGACCGCCAGGCCCCAACCAGCAACCTGCTCCGACCCGACGGCCTGGCCCGACCCGGCACCCCCGCCCGACCCGACGTGCTGGTCGGGACGGTCGGGGTCCGTGGTATCCGGGGCGGCGAGCCGGTGAAGCACCTGCGTCATGCCGAGGGCTGTCGCCTCCCGAATGGTGGCCGCGCGCAGCGCGGTCGACGCCGTCGAGTCACCGGGGTGACCTCGGCCGGCGAGGGCGTGCACGAGACCGGTGCGGGCGAGCAGCGACCAGGGTCGGGAGCCCATCCGGTCGGCGGAATCCCGGGCGGTGGTGAAGCCGGCGATGGCGTCGTCCCAGCGTTTCTCAGCGAGGTCGATGAGCGCGAGCCAGTGGTCGACCGGGCCGCTGATATCGCAGCCGAAGAGCCCCACCGCCCACTCGCCACGGTGTCGGGTGAGCGCGGCCCGCGCGGCAGCGCAGCGCTGCGGGTCGGCGGACGCGGCGGCGACCTGCGCGCGGAGTCGGAGCCAGAGCGGTGACACCGGGCGCGGGTACCGGATGGCGGCGTCCTCGATGCCGGCGGTCACCCGGACCGCCGTCTCACCGTCGCCACGCTCCGCCGCGGTGATCGCCCGCAGCAGCTCCCGGTAGGGGTAGTCGGTCGGGGCCAGCCCGTCCACGAGAGCGGCGGCCTCGGTGACGCGGCCCTGGAGCAGCAGCCGGGACCAGCGCAGGTGATGGCGCATGAAGCCGAACTCGGCGTGGCTCGGGTCGGCCTGGTCGGTGAGGACGGCGAAACGCTCGTCGGCAGTGACGAAGTCGCCGCGGAACGCCGCGATGATGCCGCTGTCGACGGCCGCCGCCATCCGGTGCCGGGCGAAGTCGCCCTGCTGTTCGGCGTCGACGAAGGTGGTGAACTCCTCGACGAATCGAGGGTCGCCCAGCTCCAGCAGCGCCACCCAGCGCAGCGAGGTGGCCCACAGCTCGGTCTCCCGGTCGCCCGTCCGGCGGGCCACGTCCCTGATCTCGTTGGTGAGCGCGGCACGGGTCCCGGCGGTGCCGAGCCCCCAGGTCGTGTCGTGGCGGGCCCAGAGGCTGAACGTCAGCGCCTCGTCGTCCTGCCCACGCCGGGCGATCGTCTCGCTGGCGGTGATCAGATCCGCGACAAGGGCGCCGACCGTCGCGGTGGCGTCCGGCTCGCCGATCAACCTGCGGTACGCCTCGCGCACCAACTCCGCCGCCTCGATCGACTGGGCGGTCTCCACCTGGCGGGCACGGTTGACGGTGAGGGCGACCCGGGCCAACAGCACCGGGTCGTCGAGTGAACGGGCCAGCGTGGCGGCCTCGGTCAGCAGTCGCACGGCCTCTTCCCGGCCGGAGTGGTGGTAGTGCGACTCGGCGAACTCGACGAGGACCCGCACTCGCTGTGCCGGGTCTTCGACGACCTCGAGGGCTCGACGGAAGTGCACCGCTGCCTCGTCGCCGGCCAGCCGGGCGAACGCGTCCCGCCCGGCGGCGACCAGCAGCGTGGCCACCCGGGCCTGGTCCAGCGTGGAGCGGGCGAGGTAGGCGTGGCGGGCGAGGTCGGCCGGGATCAGCCGGTCGGTCAGCTCCCTGAGGGCGTCGACCGCCCGGACGACCGCGCCGTGCCGGGCCTGCCGGCCGTCGTCGGTCAGCCCGTCGTAGAGGGTTTCCCGGACCAGATCGTGGGCGAAGGCGAAGCGGCCACCGCCCCGGGCCACCACCAGTCGGGCGGTCACCGCCCGGTCGAGCAGCCGGTCGACCTGCGCCACCGGGGCGGGCGTGCACGCCGCGAGGACCTGACGGTGGAACTCACGCCCCAGCACGGCGGCGACGGTCAACGCCTCGACCACCGCGGCGGGCAGTTGGGCCAGGCGGCGGCGCACGGCCTCCCGTACGCCGGGGGCGATCGTGCCGACCGCATCGTCGGCGTGCCAGAGCCGCGCGGTCTGCTCGACGAAGAACGGGTTGCCGCCGGTGCGCCGGTGCACCTCGTCGACCAGGCTGGCCCCTGGCGCCCGGCCGGCGGTCCGGGTCATCAGCGCGGCCACCTCGTCGCGGGAGAGGCCGGTGAGGGTGATCGTGGTGGCCTTGGCGACCAACGGCATCAGCAGTGGGCGCAGTGGGTGTTCACCCGACTCGACCTCGGCGTCGCGGTAGGTGCCGACAAGCAGGAGCTGCTCGAACCAGGTGTGCTGCGCGGCGAAGCTCAGCAACCGCAGTGAGGCCGGGTCGGCCCAGTGCAGGTCGTCGAGGACGACCACGACCGGCCGGTGCTGGGAGACGGCGACAAGCGCGGCGGTCACCGCGTCGTAGAGCGCGAAGGCCTCCTGGTCGGCGACATCCGGGCCCGGGTCGACGCCGGCCCAACCGACGAGGCGACCGGTCTGCTCGCCGCCGGTGCCGGACTGGCCCAGCAGCGCCGCGAGGGCGGGCTCCGCGGACTGCCGTGCCACTGCCCAGTCGTCGGCGGACCGCTGTAGACCGCGCAGCACCTGCACCCAGGGCCAGTAGCCGGGGGCGCTGTCAGAATCCCAGCAGGCGGCCCCGAGCACCAGCGCCCCTCGCTGCCGGGCCTCCCGGACCGCCGACGTGACGAGGGTCGTCTTGCCGATGCCCGGCTCGCCGGTGACGAGGACGAAACCGCCGTGGCTGGTGGTGGCGCGATCCAACTCGGCGCGCAGCAGGCCCGCAGGGTGATTCCGCCCGATGATGGCGTCGTCGAGCGCGTCCATGGTTCCCAGACGGTACTGGAACCGTCCGACAATGCGGGCGGGTTAACCGGACGGACGCTTCGCCGGGCCTCGCTCCGGAAGCAAGTCCTTTGGAGCTGATGTCGTAAACGAGTCGCCCACTGCGCTCCCTATGATTCCCTATACTTCCCTGTTGAGGTAGTATAGGGACCGATGAAGGAAGACATGTACTCGGTCGAGCAGGTGGCCGACCGGCTCAACCTGCACGTGCGGACGGTGCGCGGCTACATCCGCTCGGGGCGGCTGCGGGCGGTGCGGATCGGTAAGCAGTACCGGATCGCGGCACGCGACCTCGACGCCCTCACCGGGCAGACCCCGGTCGCCACCCGGGTCGGCGGGCAGGTCGAGGTGTCGAGCATCGTGCAGATCGACGGCGTCGACCGGGCCGCCGCCGAACGGCTCGGCACGCTCGTGCTCACCAGCGCCAACACCGCCCACGACCAGGCCCACCCGTTGCGGGTGCAGACGGTGCACGACGAGGAACGCCACCGCATGAAGATCATCATTCTGGGCGACCCGGCCGCCACCGCCGAGCTGCTGCGCCTGCTCGACGCCGTCCTCGACGCCGACAACGGCCTGTTCAACCAGGAGGTTCGTGATGCCTGACGAGATCCAGCAACGCGCCGGGGTGCCGGTGCTGGTCTGCGACCCGGCGGGGCCGCCGCTGACCACCGAGCAGGACGCACTGGACCTGATCGGTGCGGCGTTCCTCGGCGCCCAGGTGGTGGCCGTGCCGGCCACCCGGCTCGACGATCGCTTCTTCTCGCTGGGCACCCGCTTCGCCGGCGACGTGATGCAGAAGTTCGTCAACTACCGGGTGCGGCTGGCCGTCGTCGGCGACATCTCGACGCAGCTCGCGGGGAGTTCCGCATTGCGCGCGCTTGTGCACGAGTCGAACCAGGGCGAGCAGATCTGGTTCGTCCCCGACCTCGACGCGCTCGACGCACGCCTGAGCACCGCCCGATAGCCACCTCACCGGCGGGGCACGACGGCCATCTCCACCTCGTCCGGCTCCACTCCCCTGCCCCGAGCCTGCTCCGCAGCCCAGCGCAGATAGGCCAGCCACTCCTCGGATGACCACCCGTTGCGGCGGCCGACACCCGCCTCGGCCGGGAGGTGGCTGGCCACCACACGGTCGAGGATCAGGGGTTGCACGCCGCAGGCCCCACGCCGGTAGCCGACGAAGTAGAGGACCTTCGTGAACAGGCCCGGCCCCAGCCACGGCAGACGGGCGTGATCGGGGTCGCGAAAGCGGCGGTACGCCGTACGCAACGCGCCCTCGTCGGGTGCCGGGCCGGACACCTCCTCAAGCGCGTACGCCAGGCGTTTGCCCTCGGGGTCGGCGTCGAGCGACCTGGCGGCGCGCCACGGGCCGTACCCGATGGGTCCGTAACCCCAGGCCAGCACGGCGGTCAGCAGGTGGCGTGGGGTCGCGGTGCCCGCGCGGTACGCCTCGGCCACCGCGAAGACGTCGCGCCGCCAGAGCACGCCACTGGCCGGAAGGATGTCGGGCCACGCATCCGGTGGCAGCCCCACCCGCCAACGATCCACCCGCACTGTGACCGGGGCTCGCTCGTCCGGCATCGGGCTACGCATGGTCGGCCTCCCCCAGGTCGTTGAGCGGCCCCGGCGCATCCGGGGAACTCCTTCGCTCGAACGCTAGGGCCCGGTGGTCCCGTCAACTGACCGGTGCCGTCATATCGGGGTGTTGACGGCGGACATCATCGGCCGATTTCGCAGCGTCGATTTCCTGCGGCCGAGACATGAAGCACAGCGGCGTGCGATTATCGCACCATGACCGAAACCGGCGACTGGACGACAGTCGGCGAGCAGGTACGCCAGGCACGGCTGGGTGCTGGCCTCTCCCAGGCCGAGCTGGGTGCTCACCTCGGGCTCGACCGCACGATGATCGCCAAGATCGAATCAGGGGTACGACGGGTAGACGCGCTGGAACTCATTCGGCTCGCCAGCTCACTCGACGTACCCCTCGATCATCTGCTCCAGCGACGACCAGCGGTCATCTCGCGCCGATCAGACGTTATCGCCGAGGGCGACGACACGGATGTCGCGAGACGCTCTCAACGACTGGAGGTCACGGTCGCCTCCTGGCTCAGGGACGTCCGTCAACTCCTTGACGCGGGCACCCTCACTCCCCGAGTCCCTGTTCGCTTCGAGGGAAGTATCACCTCAGACGAGGATGCGCGTACCGCAGCTCGCTGGTTGCGGGACGTCCGGGGCCTTGGCACCGAGCCGATTGCCACCCTCATGGACTTCTGTGAGCGCAGCGGCCAGTACGTCCTCATCAGTCACCTGCCGGGGGAGGGCGCCTCGATGGTGGACGGAGACGTGGCGGTGTCGATCGTCAGCGTCGAGGGAGACCCGGGCCGGCGCCGAGCCACCGCCGCCCACGAACTGGGCCACTTGGTCTTGGGCGACGAATACTCCAGCGATCTCGCTGTTCACGTGTCCCGCGCCGACCGGGAAAGTCTGATCAACGCCTTTGCCGCCGAGCTACTCCTTCCGGTCGCCGCGTTCAGTGATGCCGTCGGCCGCACCGCCACTCGGGAAGATCTGATCCGGTTCACTGCGCGCTACCGCACGTCGTGGTCACTCGCTGTACGACAAGCCGAACGCGCTGGTTGGCTCGATACGTCGTCGGCCCGTTGGAGCCGAATCACGCCGACGCGCGCGGAGATAATGGATGCGGTTGGCTGGGCTCCGCAGCCTGATCTCGACGCCATCCGCGTACCACCGGGCTACTCGCACGCGGTCATGGAGGCATGGCGTCGATATCTGGTCTCGGATGCCCGCGCGGTCGAACTTCTGCATGGTCAGATCCGTCTGGACGACCTACCAACGCGCGACGAGACAGATCTGGCACCGTGACCTCCACAGCCCCGGTCCGCGTTCCCCTTCTCGTCTTCGACACGACCGTGCTGCATCACTTCGCCCTCGCCGACCGGCTCGACGTGCTGGCCGACCTGGTCGCCGAGCAGCGAGTGGCCACGACAGCGGTCGTACTCGACGAACTTCGCGTCAACTCCGTGCGGGAGCCCGCTCTTACCGCAGCACTGAATCTTGACTGGGTCGACGTCCTCGCTCTCGACACGATGCGGGAGATCCTCTGCTTCTCCGACTGGGTTCGCCGGATCGGGGCCGGCAGACGGGACCTGGGCGAGGCGACGGTGTTCGCCGCGGCGGAGATCCACGGCGGTACGGCCGTCACGGATGACCGCACGGCTACCAAGGTGGGTCGGGCCTACGGGCTCGCGGTGCACGGCACCATCTGGTTGCTTGCTGACAGGTGCCGGTCCGGCAGACTCACCGAGGTCAACGCCGGTGCGATCGTCGACGCCCTCCGGGCAACGCAGCATCGGCTGCCGTGCAGCGGGGCCGAGTTCCCCTCGTACGCCCGGAAGGCGGGCCTACTCCCGCTCGCATCGGCGCAGATACCGAGTCCGGCACGACCATCGACAGGTCCGCCAGCCCGGACGCATGACTAGCGTCTGAGCAGTCGGCGGTGTGGCCGCCCCGCGCGGAGGCGGGACGACCACACCGGATCAGCGTTACGGCGTCGCGCAGATGGCGTACGCCGTGTCGGACCAGTTCCCGGCGAACGCGTCCTCCTCGTACGCGCCGGACGCGGCGGACGTCGGTGCGGTCGCGGGGCCGCCGTTGGGGCGGAAGTCGTCCACGATGCCCTCGCCGGTCACGCCGTTCAGCTCGTAGCCGGCGCCGGTGAGCACCTTCCCGACCGGGCAGGTCGCCGTGACGCTGCGGAAGTCGAGGGAGTTGCTGGCCCCCATGGTGGAGGCGCGCACCAGGCCCGCGAGGGGGTTGGCGCAGATCGCGTACGCGGTCGCGGACCAGTTCAGGGCCGTGGCGTCCGACTCGTACGCGCCGACGGTGACGGCGGTCGGCGCGGTGGCGATTCCGCCGTTGGGGCGGAAGTCGTCGACGACACCTTCGCCAGTCACGCCGTTCAACTCGTAACCGGTGCCGGTGAGCACCTTCCCGACCGGGCAGGTCGCCGTGACGCTGCGGTAGTCGGCCGAGTTACTGACGCTGGTCGTGGTGACCCGGACCAGGCCGGGTACCGGGTTGGCGCAGATCGCGTACGCCGTCACCGACCAGTTCCCCGCGAACGCCTCGGTCTCGTAGGCGCCGACGGTGACCGCGGTCGGTGCCGTGGCGACGCCACCGTTGGGGCGCAGGTCGTCGACGACGCCCTCGCCGGTGACGCCGTTGAGTTCGTAGCCGGTGCCGGTCAGCACCTTCCCGACCGGGCAGGTCGCCGTGACGCTGCGCTAGTCGGCCGAGTTGCTGACGCTCGTCGCGGCGACACGCACCAGGCCCGGGACCGCGGCGGACGCCGGGCTCGCCGGGACGAGCACCACCCCGGCCGCGACAAGACCAAGCACGAGTACGAGGGCGCGGGCTTGTTTCTGGGTACGCATACATATCTCCCGTCTGAGGCCCGATCAGCGGCTGTCGTACCGCCGATGTCAAGGCCGGTCGAATGACGGGTTGACGTTAAGTAGCTACCTGAACAGGCGTTATCTCCAAACCGACTACGTCGCGTAACAGACCAGCAGCGTGAGCCCGCGCCCACATATTGACTGTTAACTATCAATCCTGCGGGCGCGGCCCTAGCATTCGCCTCATGTCCGCTCGCCGCGTCACCGTCGCCGTAGCCGTCGCCGCGCTGGCGAGTCTGCTCACCGTCAACGCCGCCCGTGCCGACGGCCCGGCGATCAGCACCCCCGGCACCCCGACCGTGGTCGCCAACGAGCCACATCAGCTCACACTGAGCTGGGCACCCTCCGCCTGGGTCGAGCCCGGCATGGAGCAGCCGATCAACTACGAGGTGCAGGTACCGCTGGGACCGAACACGTACCGCTTCCTCGACTCCACTACCGACACCACGATCACGCTGACAGACCTCGCACCCGGGACGACGTACCGGATCGCGGTTGCCGCCCGCGCGCTCGGCGGCTACTCCGACACCTCGCCCACCACCACCGTGCGCACCGCGAACGGCCGCGCGACGGTCAGCTACCTCAACCTGGACTGGTCTCCGACGAACAACCAGATCCAGCACCTCCTGAAGGTGACCAACACCGGCACCGGGCCGCTCGACCTGAGCACCGTGCAGGTGCGCTACCACCTGCGCTTCGAGGGCGGCAACACCTCGCTGGTGCCGAACTGCGACTGGGCCGCGCTGGGTTGTGACCGGATCCGGCAGACCGTGCAGTTCTTCGTCCCGCCAGGCGGGCCCTCGGCTTTGACCACGCCAGCGCCGCCAGGACCCCCGCCGGGTACGCCCGTCCCCGGCTGGGTGGAGCTGACCTTCACCGACGGCACACTCGCGCCGGGCCAGTCGACCGGGCCGATCCAGCTACGGCACCACCGGCACAGTTGGAGCAGCATCGACGAACGCGACGACCCGAGCTGGCTCACTGCGACCGGCCAGTGGATCTCGAACGACCGGATCACGCTCGATGTGGACGGGGTACGCGAGTTCGGAGACACCTCGTCCTGATCGTGCGCCGGCCGGTGTGACGGCGGGCCTTGTCCTGACGAGCGGTATACCTGTGAGTCATAACTATGACTCACAGGTATACCGCTCGAAGGGGAACTACTCCCGACCGTCCCGCGGCGGATGCCGTACGCCATGGATCGGTAGGTCCTCGACGTGGCCCCACTTCAGGTCGCTGCCATGGAGCAGCGCCGCCTCGCCCCAAGAGACCCGGAGCAAACCCTCGTCGGAGTTGCAGGCGAAGCCGACGAGCAGCACTTTCGGCTCGTCGGCCAACTGCTCCACGGCCTCCCGCAGGGCTGAGCGGTCGCGGGCCTCATCTGGCGTGAGCGGCATCAGGGGCAGCGTGACCTCTTCGTGCCTCTGTTCGGGCCCGAAGAGGATCAGAAGATCGCGGATCAAGCGGTTGAGGTCACGCCCGGGGCGGACGTTACGCATGTCCACGTCGCTCCGGGTCGCGTACCGCCACGGCAACAGGAGGTGACCCCGGCAGATGGTGACCCGCACCTGGGCCCCCGGCGGATGTACATCCACCACGTCGGGGAAGTCGTGCAGATACTCGTGCAACACCTCGTACTGCTGTTTCCACCGGACGGGGCCGAAGGCGTGGTCGGTGTCCAACTCCGACGCCTCGCGGGCACCCTGCGCAAGCTCGACCGCACGCGCCAGCGCTGCCGGAACAGCGGTGCGCAGAGCAACTGCCAGAGGCAGCCCGAACTTCTCGACGGACCATTGCGACGGACCATCCCCACCCACGTCGCTCACCCCCCGTGCTGGCGCGCACACGTTCAGATAGAAAGCCTCTCATGACCGTCAATGGGGAGACGGCCGCAGTGAATGTGGGCGGCGGGGATGTCGAGGGCACGTAGCCGGGACCGCGCGCCGGCGAGCATCGCGGGTGGGCCGCAGAGGTAGATGTCCTGGTCGGGCTGGTGATGATCGAGGGCGATGGTCAGGGCGTCGCCCCGCTCGGCCGGCTCGGCGCACGGGTCGTCGGAGAACGCCGGCACGATTGTCAGCCAGTCGTGGGCGCACTGGAGCTTGTCGAGGGCGACCGAGTCATACAGGTCGGTGAAGGTCCGCGCGCCGACGATCAGCGTCACCCGCCGCCCGTCCGGTGCCGCGGCGACCTGCTCGACGAGGGCGCGCAGCGGCGCCAGGCCGGTGCCACCGGCGACGAGCAGCAGGTCGTGGGTGCTCGCCGGGCCGAGGCTCAGGCCGGTGTCGACGGGTGGGCCGAGCCAAAGCGGCTCGCCGGGGCGTACGTCATGGACAAGGTGGTGGGAGACGGTGCCGGCGGGTACGGCGCGGACGTGCAGCTCGACGGTGCCGTCCGTGCGTGGGGCGTTGGCCGGCGAGAGCCAGCGCCAGTGTCCGGGTAGGCGCGGTGCGCAGACCGGCAGGGCCTGACCTGGCTGGAAGGGCAGTCGCCGCCAGGGACGTACCGTCAGGATGGCGATGTCGGGCGACGGCCGGTCATGGCCGACGACCTCGACGTGCCACCAGGCCCGGCCGTCGCCGGCGCGGGCGGCGGCGCGGCGGATGGCGTGCGTGGCGCGGCCCAGGGCGCGCTCGGCGGCTACGGTGAGCTGCGGCGTCCACACTGGCTGGGCGTGGCGGGCCACGGTCGCGAGCAACGCGTCGCCGATGGTGGTGGCGTGCGGGAGCAGGTCGAAGTGACGGTACGCGCGGCCGAGCACCTGGAGCAGCGCCGCCCGACTCGCCGAGGCGTCGCCGCCGACCAGGAGGCGGCCCAGTGCGGTGAAGAACAGCGGCGCGTCGCGCTGTGGGAGCAGCCCGGGGCGACGGTCTTCAAGGGTGCACCAGAAGTCGGCGGCGGCCCGCACGTCGACCGACTCCCAGGCGGCGGCCAGGCTCACGCGGGCCGGGTGGTCGTCGTCGATCACGGTGGGCATGCCGGCTCCAAGTCGTCGACTCATGGGCTGGCACCGGGGCGGGCGAAGCTGTGCCGTTGAGGGCCGGCGCAGTTCCGAGGCCGAGCACCCGCCCCGGGCCATCCGTCGACTGTCGCGTCTGACCAGGCGCGACGGCATGTCACCGTGATCGTCGGCGCCATGCGCGATCGGTATGCGGCCGACGCCGCGACTGTCGGATCCGGCAGACTTGCGGGCATGACGGAACGCCCGGTGCTGTATCTGGTCGTCTGTGCCGCGGGTCCGGCGGAACACATCGACGAGTTGGTCGACCTCCTGATCGCCGACGGGTGGCGGGTGTGCATGATCGTCAGCCCCACCGCCGCGCCGTGGCTCGACCGTCAGGCGTTGCAGAACAAAACCGGCTATCTGGTACGCGTGGAGTGGCGGATGCCCGGCGACCCCGAGCCGCACCCGCCGGCCGATGTGGTGGTGGCCGCCCCGGTCACGTTCAACACGGTGACCAAGTGGGCGTTGGGCATCAACGACACGTTGGCGCTCGGCGTCCTCAACGAGTCACTTGGCGCAGGGCTGCCGATCATCGCCTTTCCGCACACCAGGGAGGAGTTGGCCGCGCATCCCGCCTACGCGGGTCACCTGGAGGTGCTGCGCGCTGCCGGCGTGGCCGTGGCCGACGGGAAGCCGCTGAACTCGGTGGACGGGCCGGTGCGTTGGGGCGTGGTCGTCGAGGCGCTGCGGGCGGTACGCCAGTCCTGAGTTCGTTTGCCCGGCGGTCCCTTGACGATATGCGTCGCGCGTATACCAGTGCCCCACGCAGCGTGTTCAATGGATGAGCTCGATGAGGCGAGACGGACGGAGCCGCCGGTGACACACGCGAACTGCCCTCGGTGCGGCGGACGGCTGGCCCGGGACAACGACAACGGACGGTGTACGCCGTGCCAGGCCGCCGAGCGGGACCGGCTGAGCGCGCCGCCGGTGGTGCCGGCGAGCTTCTGGGACCACGAGCCGGTGCGACTCGCGCTTGCCGAGCGGCATCTGGGGCGGGTCATCCGGGCGTACCGCTGCCATCCGTACCACGGGCGGGTCGCGTTGCCGCAGACCGTGGTGGCGGGGTGGTTGGGGATCACGCAGGCGCAGCTGAGTCGGGTGGAGAACGGCCCGCCGCTCGTGCATCTGGACAGGCTGGCGCACTGGGCACAGCTCCTGGGGGTGCCGGCTGCCAGTCTCTGGTTCGCTCTCCCTGGACAACCTCAGCGGCCGATCGATAGACCCGAACTTGCTCACGCCTCAACCGTTCTACAGAATGCCGGGCCGGACGAGGGTCGGCGGGCTCTGTTGGCCGGCATCGCCGCTGTCGCTGCGGGTGCGGGTCTGCTCGGCGGCAGCGAACTTATCCAGCCACGGCGTATCGGCACGGCGGATATCGCACGGCTGAACGCAGTGCTGGAGCTGTATCGGTCGGTAGACCGCGAAACTGGCGGTGGCCTGCTGTATCGGGAGGTGGCCCGGTTCGCAGATTCGGTGTATCGAATGCTTGATTGGTCGCGCCCAGCCGAAGTCACACCGCCCCTCATCGCAGCGGTGGCGACAGCCCGGCAACTGGCCGGCTGGACCGCACTCGACGCGGGGAGGCACGGCGACGCGCAGCGGCACTTCGTCGCCGGTGAGCGTGCCGCGTTGACTGCTGATAACGCGCCGCTTGTCGCGATGATTCGGTACGCGCAGGCCAAGCAACTTCAACACCTACGGCACAACCGGGATGCCCTCGCGACCCTGCAACTCACGTACGCACAGCTCGGATCGCATGCCACACCAGCGTCCAAGGCCCTGCTCTGGGGCGCGCAAGCAGCCTCGATCGCGGCGCTCGGCGACCATCAGACCGCCTTGACAACCCTCGGCAAGGCGAGCGAACAGTTCGAGCGCATCAACAAGGAGCGCGAGCCGGCCTGGATGGGCTTCTACGACCGCGGCGAGTTGTTCGCTCAGTACGGGCGGGTGTACCGGGACATGGCACGGATAGACCGCAGGCACGCGGCAGAGGCGGTGCGCTGGGGCAGGGATTCCATCGCTGCGTTTGGCGCGGGGAACGTGCGCAGCACCGTGCTCAATGAGGTCGGGCTGTGCAGCGCGCTGTTCTTGGCCGATGAACCCGACCAGGCGCTCGCTGTCGGGGCGCGGGTGCTGAAACAGGCACAGGCAATGAGCTCCCGGCGGGTAATCGATCGAGTGGTGAATCTGCGTCGTGATCTCGCTCCGCACCGGGAGCTTCCGGCAGTGGCAGCGTTCGAGCGGGGGCTTACCGCCCAAGCTTCGAGGACCGCATGAGCGGGCGATTCTCCGAGGAGGCAATGACGGCGGCTATGCGGGATATCGCCGCCACCCTTGGCGTTTCCGCGGATGCTGCCCAGTTGCTGCAATTGACCAACAATGCCGTGTTCGCATTGCCTCGATTCGGAATCGTCATCCGGATCGCGCGAACCCATCAGCTCCTTGACCGGGTGACCAAGGTAGTCCAGCTTGGGCGGTGGTTTGCCCGGGTCGACGCACCGACGATCCGGCTCACGCCCGATGTCGAGCAGCCCGTGCGAGTCGGCAACTTCGTCGCCTCAGTCTGGTCCTACGTTCAACCGTCGCCGTTTGCTCCCACGGTGGAGGATCTCGGCCTTGTGTTGCGCGACTTCCATGCTCTCGGCGCGGCGCCCATCGCACTCCCGGCTTGGGATCCTGTCGGCGACGCCCGACGACGCCTGGCCGACGCCGAAGGTCTTGATCAGCTCGACCGCGATTTCCTGGTGAGATGGTGCGATCGCTTGGAGCCGCAGTTGGTAGAGCTCAGCCACCGAGAGGAGCCGAAGCTTATCCACGGGGATGCGCACGTCGGCAACCTGGTGCGAGAGACATCGGGCCGGACGGTAATATGTGACTTCGATGCCACCTGCATTGGGCCATGGCAGGTTGACTTGGTAGCGGTGGCGGTAGGCGAGGCGCGGTTCGGAGGCACGGGCCTACACGAAGGGTTGGCTACCGCATACGGCTACGACGTGACCTCGGACCAGTCATGGCCAGTCTTGCGAGAAGCCCGTGAGCTGAAGATGATCGCTGCCGCCGCACCACTCATTAACAACTCGCCGAATGTGGCGGGCGAGTTCGCAAATCGCCTCCAATCAGTGCGAGAGAACGACCCTACAGCTCGTTGGAAGCCCTTCGCCGATCTCGTCCCAAGCCGTCGTCACATGCGTCTGTCGACGAGCCGACACATGTGAAGAGACATGAACCAGGGACGGTCTAGAAGCGCCACGACCGACTAGATTGCCTGAATGACGGATCTTGAGCGGGGTGTGTACGAGCACCTGATCACCCGTGAGCTGGCCGACCGCCTCCAGCACGTCGACCCCGCCCTGATCCAGCACCACAACCTCGACCCGGCCGACGCACACACCGCCCTCGCCCGGCACATCGCCACCCTGGCCGCCCGAGCCCTTCAGTCCGTCCCCAACGGCGACGACAGGCTTGTTCACCAGATCGCAATGGCGAACCAGATCTCCGAAGCCATCGCCGCCCTCAGCCCGAAGGCGGCCACAGAGCAGGACCAGGTCACCGACGCCAAGCACCTGCTCCACGCCATCGCCGCCCCACCGACCCCACCGGCGCTGCCAGCCTTCCCACAGCGCCCCACCACTCCCCTCTCCACCGGCGCGCTGCTGGTCAACGGCCGTCACCAGCCCCGCATCGGCCACGAGGTCAACCACGAGATGGCGTCGGCCGAGAGCGTCGATCTGCTCTGTGCGTTCATCAAGTGGTACGGCCTGCGCATCGTCGAGCCAGCCATCCGGGACCTGATCGACCGAGGTGGCAAGGTTCGCGTCATCACCACCACCTACCTCGGCGCGACCGATCAGCGCGCGCTGGACCGGCTCAAGGAGCTGGGTGCCGAGGTCAAGGTGTCGTACGAGACGCGGACCACTCGCCTGCACGCCAAGGCGTGGCTCTTCCGCCGGGCCAACGGCACCACGACCGCGTACGTCGGCTCGTCGAACCTGTCGAAGACCGCCCTGGTGGACGGCGTCGAGTGGAACGTGCGCATCTCGAACATCGAGCAGCCGCACGTCATCGACACGTTCACGGCGACGTTCGAGGACTACTGGAACGACCCGGCGTTCGAGGCGTACGACGCGACCAGGGACGCCGAGCGGCTACGGCATGCGTTGCGCGGGGAGCGCCGCGACGACGCACCGACCGCGATCTCGAACCTGGACGTGCGCCCGTACCCGTACCAGGCCGAGATCCTTGCCGACCTGGACGCCGAGCGCCTGGTGCACGGGCGCTGGCGCAACCTGGTGGTGATGGCGACAGGCACCGGCAAGACCGTGGTCGCCGCCCTCGACTACCGCCGGCTGCACCGCAGCAAGCGGGTGGATTCGCTGCTCTTCGTCGCTCATCAGGAGCAGATTCTCCGGCAGAGCCTGTCCACGTTCCGGCAGGTCATGGGCGATGGCAGCTTCGGTGAGACCTTGGTCGCGGGCGAGAAGCCGAACGGCTGGAAGCACGTCTTCGCCTCCATCCAGTCGCTGCACCGCCGCGAGGTCGACCCCGAGGCGTACGACATGGTGATCGTGGACGAGTTCCACCACGCCGAAGCGCCGACGTACACGCGGCTGCTGGAGCGCCTGCGTCCCCGCGTACTCCTGGGCCTGACGGCGACCCCCGACCGGGCCGACGGCGGCGACGTCCGCCGGTGGTTCGACGGGCACGCGGCTGTTGAGCTGCACCTGTGGGAGGCGCTGGAGCGGCAGTTGTTGTCGCCCTTCCAGTACTTCGGGCTGCACGACGACGAGGACCTGTCGCACGTCACCTGGAAACGTGGCCAGGGCTACGACCTGACGCAACTGAGCACCATCTACACCGCCACCGATGCTCGGGCGCTGACAGTGCTGCGCGCAGTCCGCGAGAAGGTGGACGTCGGCCGAATGCGTGCGCTCGGCTTCTGCGTGAGCATCGAGCATGCCGAGTTCATGGCCGCCCGGTTCAGGAGGCACGGTGTCGAGGCGGCGGCGGTGACCTCGCGGGCCAGCACCGATCGGGCTGGGCTGTTGCGGGACTTCAAGGCCGGCAAGCTGCGGGTGCTCTTCACCGTGGACCTGTTCAACGAGGGCGTCGACCTGCCGATGGTCGACACGATCCTGATGCTGCGACCCACCGAGAGCGCCACGATCTTCCTGCAACAGCTCGGCCGTGGTCTGCGCCTCGATGACGACAAGCCCTGCCTCACGGTGCTCGACTTCATCGGCGGGCAGAACGCCAACTTCCGCTTCGACCTACGATGGCGCGCCCTGACCGGGGTGAGCCGACGGGCGATCACCGAGGCCGTCCGCGACGACTTCCCGAGCCTGCCGAGCGGCTGCCACATCGAGCTGGACCGGGTGGCGAAGGAGATCGTCCTCGCCAACCTGCGATCGGCGCTGCCCACCTCGAAGGCTGGCCTGGTCTCCGAGCTGCGGCAACTCGGCGACGTCACCCTGGCGACGTTCCTGCGCGAGACCGGCTTGGAGATCGAGGACGTGTACCGATCGGCAAGCATCGGCGGCTGGACCGGGCTGCGGCGTCTCGCCGGCATCGAGACGGCCGCGCCCGGCCCGGACGACCGCGAGTTGGGCCGGGCCATCGGCCGCATGCTGCACACCGACGACATCGACCGGCTAGAGCTGCTGACAAAGGTCGCGGCCGGACCGCCCGCGCCAGGACATCAGGTGTACGCGGGCAGCAGCCGACTGTTGGACATGCTGCACTTCAGCCTCTGGGGGCCGAACGCCGCGCTCGCGACGCGCGACGAACGGCTGGCACGGCTGTGGAAGGAGCCGGCGCGTTGCGCCGAGTTGCGGCAGGTCGCCGAGGTGCTGCGGGATCGCATCCACCGGGTCACGCCCACGCGCGCGGCCGGGGCGGTGCCATTGCGGGTGCACGCCAGGTACAGCCGCAACGAGGCATGCGCCGCCTTCGGGATGACCAACCCCGGGTCGCTGCGAGAAGGGGTGAAGTGGTTGCCCGACGCCCAGGCCGACCTGTTCTTCGTCACCCTGGTGAAGTCCGAGGCGCACTACTCCCCCACCACCATGTACGCCGACCGGGCCATCACCGACACGTTGTTCCAGTGGGAGTCACAGAGCACCACCTCGTCGGCGTCGGCGACCGGGCAGCGCTACACGTCGGCTGGGTCGACGGTGCACCTCTTCATTCGGGAGACCCGTATCGCCGACCGCGACCTGGGCGCACCGCCATACCTCTACGCCGGCACCATGACGTACGACTCGCACACCGGCGACCGGCCCATGCGCGTCCTGTGGCAGCTCCACCACGCCCTACCCGCCGACGTGTACGCCACCGCCCGAACGATCGCCGCCTAGCTTTCTCCGGCCATTGGTCAGGCTGCGTCCGCGTTCGGGGCGAACCTGACGTCCAGCCTTCGGTCCAAGGCTCGGGCTAGCCGCTCCAGGACCGGCAGCGTCGGCACGGTCCCGCCTGCCTCGAAGCGGGCCACCGCAGACTGAGTCATGCCCGCGGCGCGCGCCAACTGGCTCTGACTCCAACCATGCCCTTCGCGCAGGTGGCGCACCTCTTGGCCAAGCTCGAAGGCGATCCGGGTGGCCTCGTAGGTCTCGGCCGCCCCTGGCTCAGCCATCCGGCGCTCACGCAGGTCGTTCCAGTCCAGGCGATCACTCATCGCTCTGCCCCCTCGTTCACGATGTGCCGCTCCGCCACGCACCGCTCGAATGCGCGGCGAGCCCGCTCGACTTCCCGGTCCTCCCGCATCCGCGTCTTGCGGAACACCGTGAGCAGGATGATCCTTCGGTCGGAGGCTATCCAGTACGTCACGCGAACCGCGTCGCGCTCCAGATAAAACCGCAGCTCTCGCAGCTTGCCGTCGAGTTGTCTGCTGTGCGGCTCGCCGAGCAGCACGCCTTGGCCAGCCAGAAGATCGATGTAGAACGCCGCTCGGGCGAAGTCGGCAGTTGGTAGGTCCTCCAGCCAGTCTCGGACCTCTGGTTCCATCTCAACGCTACCCCAACCCATAGCATCGATGCTATGGGTTGGGTCTTTCCCAGCGAGCTTCATCCAAGGCGTGTCGTCGATGATGTCGCTCCTGACCTTGCCGCACTTGGGGCAGTAACAACGTCGAGGCTGCCTGCCACGCACCCGAGTGATGGCGCGTTAGGTTGAGGACATGGAGCAGCGGATCAGTCTGATCACTCTCGGGGTCGCGGACGTGGCCCGCGCAAAGGCCTTCTACGAGCAGCTTGGCTGGCAGGGCCAGGAGGTCGAGGAGACGGTCTTCATCCAGGCCGGCGGTCTGGCCCTCGTCCTCTGGGGCCGTGACAAGCTCGCCGCCGACGCCGGCATCGACGACCCCGTGACCGACGGCTTCGGCGGGATGGGGCTCGCCCAGAACGTCCGCTCCCGGGCCGAGGTCGACGAGGTGATCGCCACCGCGACCAGGGCCGGTGCCACGGTGACCAAGCCGGCCCGCGAAACCTTCTACGGCGGCTACGCCGGCTACTTCGCCGACCCGGACGGTCACCTCTGGGAGATCGCCTGGAACCCGGGCTTCACCCTTGCGGAGGACGGCTCCCTCACCGTCCCCGACTTCAGCGCCATGAACTGAGCAAACGGCAGGCAGAGGCGTTGATCACGGCATCGGAGACGGGCAGAGCAGTGGGTCCACCACCGGCAGGTGAAGCGGGTCCGGACAGACAGCCAGCAACCCGGGGTCCGGCGAGGGCGTAGGTGTTGGGGTCGGAAGCGGGGTCAGCGTCGGCGAGACGGACGCGACGGGCGGCGTCGGCAGCGCTGACGCGGGCGGTTCCGTGGTGGTGACCGGCGTCGGCACCGTACTGGCCGACGGAGTCGGGGCGGCGGTCGGGAGGACGGGCGGCGCAGCGGGCGGCGGCAGGGCCACCGCCACGACAGGCGGCACCACTGTGGAGACATCTGCCGGTGCCGACGGCCGGACAGCGGGGACCGACGGCGGGTTCCACACGGCACTCACGGCCGAGCCGACCCGCGTCCTGGGTGCCACCGGCCCGGTCGGTACGAGCGGCACTCCAGCCCTGGGTACGTCCATGGCGATGATCTCCGCCGAGGCCACCGGCCCCCGCGGACCCCACGCGGCAGGCCCCAGAGCGCCCGGTCCGAGCGTCACGAGAACCACTGCGGCGACGGCGGCAGCCCCCAGCGCCCGCCGGTCGGGGCGTACCGCCGTCAGCGGCGCGTCGTCGGGGTTCACCAACAGCAGAGGCGCGGGCGGGGCGGCGCGGTGCGCGGTCAGCAGCGCCTCGACGTGCGCCACGACGGTGGCGCGATCGTCGGCAGCCGCGAGGGTGAGATAGAAGCGGAAGTTCACCACGGCATTCGCCGGAACCAGCAGCCCATCAAGTCGAGCGTGGCCTGGTAGCAGGGTGACCGGGATGTCGGGGTGGGGGGCGGGGCCGATCAGGTCGTCGTACCGCCACTCGCGCCGGTGCTCCCGACCGCCGAAGGCCACCCGCCGGCTGGTCACGACGGCCATGCCGCTGTCGACGACCCGCAGGCCCGGCGGCAGAGTCTCGGAAGAGGGCTCAGTGAAGGAACACAAGCCGGGGGTGGGCAGGCCGGGGACGTGTCGCGCCTCGGCCTCGACGAGCGTGGCGGCGGGGAGGACGCGGAAGACGAGTTCGTCGTCGTCGAGGTCCACCGGTAGGCCGGCGCGGGGCTGCGTACACCCGAGGAAGCTTGCGGCTTCGATGCGGAGCCGGCCCAGGTGGTCGTCGCGGCGCTGCCAGGCTTCGGTGGCGTCGCGGTACGCGCGCTGCCGGCGCTCGTTCTCGCGCTCCGCCCAGGCGATCCGCCAGGGTGCGCAGGACACAGAGGTCACGGTCACACGCGGTACAACCGCTCACGTACGTGACAGGGAACGCGACCAGGATCGATGTGTCCCGTCTTGCCCGGAAGGAGAGAGTTGCAGGTGATCAGCCGGCGCGCCGCCGGTACGGCTGCGGGCCGTGGGTCGGGAACCGCGACTGGGTACGCGGGGGGTACGCCTCGCAGTGCTCGGTCCAGTGCTCGGCGGCGGTGACCAGGGCGTCCGCGGAGACGGTGAGGATCAGCGGGTAGATCGCGCTTGACGGCCGGCGCATCCACGGCGGCAGCGACTCGGCGGAGAATTCCACGATCAACTCCAGCCGGCGTCTGCGCAGCACTCGGCTGCGCAGGGCCAGGTTGGGTTCGGTGAACCGCACCATCGCCGGTGGCGCGCTCAGCGCGAGGGCGGCGGTGGCCTGCCCGTGCAGCCACCCGCCGAGCGCGCGGGCCTCCTCGACCATGAGGCTCGGGTAGTGGTGCGACCAGTTCTGACCGTCGGCGGTGCGGGCGTCCACCTCGATGAGCAGCCAGTCGTGCCAGCCGGGGGTGGCCCGGTCGGGGTCGTCGGGCGGGTCGATGCCGGGCTGGTAGCCGACGGGGCGTATCCGCACCCTCGCGCCATCGTCAGACCGGATCTCCACTCGATCATTCTGGCCGAGCGAAGCGGACTTTAGCCCCTGAATCGGTCACTTGGTGACGGTCCGCCGTACGCCCTCGTGCTCGGCGCAGGCCCTGGACCGGCCGCCGGTCAGGCTGACCGACCCGTCGCGGCACTGCACGAGGTAACCGCGACCGGCCCAGAACTCCGGTACGCAGTCGAACCAGTCGCACACCTCGGCGGCCGGCTTGCGGATCCGTGTGCCGCCGCAGAAGTCGTACCCCAGGGGGTTCTCCGGCGCCCCGCAGCGTGGGCCCGGGGTCGCGCTCGGCGACCGGCGTGGTGATGGTGTCGGCTTCGGTGGCGGGGGTTTCAGGGCGAGCGCCGGGCCGATCCGCGCGGGTGCGGCGCTCGCGGTGGGCGCCGGGGTCGCGGCCACGGCGACTTCCCTCCGGTCGGACGGGTCCGACTCGATAAGCGCCGCCGGCACCAGCAGCGCGATGGCCGCCGCCACCGCGATGGTCCTGCGCCCCCCGGGCACGAACGACGACAGCCGGGCCTGCCCGGGGGTGGCCACGGCCGGCCGGAACGGCTTGAGCTGGGCGTGCTCGGCGATCAGCTCGTCGAGTTGGGCGAGCACCGCGGCGCGTTGCTCGATCGCGTCGGCGAAGGCCAGGGTGAGCTTGAACCGGAAGTCCGGCGCGGCGTCGGTGGGCAGCAACAGCCCGGAGGTACGCCGCCGGTCCAGCACCTGGATCAGGGTGACCGGCGCCGCCGGGTCGTGGGCCAGGCCGGTGATCCGGCCGTACGCCCAGTCGCGCCGGCCCCTCCCGCCGAGCAGCACGAGTCGACGGTTGGTGATCACGGCCATGCCGGCGTCGGTGACGCGTACGCCGTCCGGGCGACGTGGACGCAGCGGCCCGGCACTCGGGGCGACCGCGAGATCCGGCGCGGGCAGCACCGTGGTGTGCCGCACCTCGACAAGTTGCGCCGCCGGCAGCGCCCAGAGCACCACCTCGTCGGCGGCCAACTCCAACGCCAGACCGGCGCCGGCGGCGGCCGACCCCTGGAAGTCGGCGGCCAGGGCGCGGAGCCGCCGTAACTCGTCGTCGCGTCGCCGCCACGCCGCCTCGGCGCCGCGGTACGTGCTGACCCGCCGCACGTTCTGCCGGTGCGCCCACCGGTACCGCCAAGTGGAACCCGTCGAATCAGTCTTTGCCACGCCGACTCCTTCGCCGCGCAGGCCACCAATCTGGGGTGTCACCGGGTTTAACAGGCGTGGCGCGGTGCCCAGACACGCCGAAACGGGCGAAGTACCCGATCGGCGGACCAACCAGCACGTTAGGGCGATAAGCTTGCGTCGATTCACGTTTCCGAGGGGGTGACGGTCGTGCCGACAGTCACGCTGCCCGGGGTCGTGATCGGGGTCGACATCGGCACCACGAGCACCAAGGCCGTCGCGTACGACACAGACGGACGGCAGCTCGGCAGTCACCTGGCCGGCTACCCGCTGAACAACCCCGAACCCGGCTACGCCGAGCAGGACCCGCAGCTCATCCTCGAAGCGGTGCTCCAGTCGATAAGCCTGGTCGTGGCCGAGCTGGTCCAACCGGTGGCCGGGCTGTCGTTCGGCTCGGCCATGCACAGCCTGATCGGGCTCGACGGGGACGGCAATCCGATCACCCCGTCGGTGACCTGGGCCGACTCGCGCTCCACCCGGCAGGCCGAGCGGTTGCGGGCGGTGCCGTCGGGGCTGGCCCTGCACCGGCGTACCGGCACGCCGATGCACCCGATGGCGCCCCTGCCCAAGCTGCTCTGGTACGCCGAGCAGGAGCCGCAGCTCTTCGCGCGGGTCGCGCACTGGGTGGGCATCAAGGACTGGGTGCTGCTGCGGCTCTGCGGCACGCTCGTCACCGACCACTCGATCGCGTCGGCCACCGGCCTGCTCGACATCCACACGCTGGAGTGGGACAGCGAGGCGTTGAACATCGCCGGTATCACCGAGGCGCAGCTCCCGCAGTTGGTCGCCACCACCGCCGTGCTGCCCAACCTCACCCCGCGGACCGCGACCGAGACCGGCCTGCCGGAGCGCACCCCGGTGGTGGTCGGCGCGGGCGACGGTCCGCTTGCGAACCTGGGGCTGGGCGCTGTGCACCCCGGCATGGTGGCCTGCTCGATCGGCACCAGCGGGGCGATGCGGGTGATGGTCGAGCGGCCCGGCGTGGACCCGCTCGGCGGGGTGTTCTGCTACGCGCTGACCGAGCACCGCTGGGCGGTCGGTGGCGCGATCAACAACGGCGGCATCGTGCTCAAGTGGGCCGGCGCGGCGCTCGCCCCGGATCTCGGTGAGCACTCCGAGGAGGATCTGGTCGCCCTGGCGGCCCGCGCGCCGGTCGGCTCGGGCGGGCTCATCATGCTTCCGTACCTGCACAGCGAACGCGCACCACACTGGAGCGCCCTGCCGCGCGGCGCGTACGTGGGGTTGACCCACGGGCACCGCCGCGAGCACCTGGTGCGGGCCGCGCTTGAGGGTGTGTGTCAGCAGCTCGCGCTGGTGCTCAGCTCGGTGCGTGCGGCCGGCAACGAGGTCCGCGAGATCCGGGCCGGTGGCGGCTTCGCCCGCAGCGGCCTGTGGCGGCAGATGCTCGCCGACGTGCTCGGCATGCCGGTGAGCTTCCCGGCCGCGCACGAGGGGTCGAGCTTCGGCGCGGCGCTGCTCGGCATGGAGGCGCTCGGGCTGATCCCCAGCATCGACCTCGCCGCCGACCTGGTGCAGATCGAGGAGACGGTCCGCCCCGACCCGGCCGCCGCCGCCACCTACGCGTCGCTGCTGCCGCTCTTCGCCGAGCTGTACGAGGCCCTCACACCCGCCTTCACCTCGATCCGCCGGATGGCGCCCGGCCTGCCCACCGATCCCGAACCAACGGGGTGACCGGTGCCGGTTCGCACCGGGTCAGGGCGCCTCGATGCCGGCGATCAGGTAGCGCTGCACGTCGGCGTCGAGGATCGCCGCTTCCTGCGCGTCGTCCGGCCCGGAGCCACGGAACGCGGCCAACTGCTCCGGTGACTCCCAGCGTTCGTAGACGTGGATCCGGTCGGGCTCCAACGGGTCGGCCACCAGCAGGAAGTCGAGGCAGCCGGCGGTGGCGCGCGCCCGCGCGATCACCTGTTGGCAGTCGGACAGGTACGCCTCGCGAGTGGCCGGTTCGACCTTCAGGCTGCCGGCAATGATCAGCACGAGTCCTCCGGGGTGAGTGGCCGTGAAGCGTGATGCCTGTGCGTCGTCTTTATACCTGTGGGTCATGGTGTTCGGGGGGACGTTGCCGCCCCGGACGGGTGATGCAGGTCCCGCCGGCCTCACCAGCCTCCGGCGCTTCATATCGTGCAAACGTGAGAAAAAGCGACAAGAGGCGCTCATCTTCCCTGCTGGGCAACTCTGCCCGCGTACCCCTGAAAGTCCTGACGGCGGCGGTCGCGCTCGCGGTGCTCGCGACGACCGGGCCGGCCACCGCGGACGGTCCGGGCCGCGCGCCCGGCGCGGACCCGGCGCAGACGACCCCGCCGGGGTACGGAGCTGAGCCCGGCGACGGTCAGGGCCACGAGCCGGGGGTGGACCCGACTCCGGAGCGCCCGCCGACGAGCGAGGTGTCCTGGCTGTCGTTCCCGGGCGGTGTGTTCGCGGTGGACTCGCTCGGGCACACCGTGCGCTACCGCGCCTGCGACGGCGACACCGGTCGGGTCGGCGACCCGGGCATGCGCGTCGCCGCCGGGGTGGCGAGCGGGGTTGTCGTCGTCGGCGGCACGGCCTACCGCTACCGGGTGCCGCTTGTCGGGCGCAGCGAGGGCACCCTCGAGGTGATCCCACGGCACCGCCCGCCGACGACGCTGACCGGCGTGGTGGTCACCAGTCCGCAGCCGCCCACCGACCCGGTCGCCGGTGCCCGCCTGTTCCCGCTCAGCGGGCAGCTCGCCCGGGTGGTCGCCGATGCGAGCCTCAACCCGGCCGGGGCCACCGTCCGCGACCTGTCCGGCCGCTACGGCGACCAGCAGATCGCCGTCAACGGATCGCTGCGGCCCAAGGCGGCGAGCGTCATCAAACTGTGGATCCTGGTCGAGTTGCTGCGTCGGGTCGACTGTGGACAGGTCTTCCTCGACGACGGGGTGCTTGTCACCCCGGAGGACGTGGTCGGTGGCACCGGTCAGTTGCAGTTCGAGACGTTCCCGCAGGTGGTGACCCTGCACCGGCTCGCCCAGTATCTGATCAAGTACAGCGACAACGTGGCCGCGAACGTGCTGATCACCTACCTGGGTGGGTTCGCGCCGGTCAACGCGCTGATCGACTCGATGAACCAACGCTCCACCATCCTGGCCCGCCGGATGCTGGACAGCGCGGCCGCGCAGCGCGGCGAGGAGAACTACACAAGCCCGGACGACGTGGTGTCGCTGCTCGGCGCGGTCTGGGAAGGCGAGATCCTCACCCCCGCCTCGCGCGACCTGATGATCGGGTTCATGCGGGAACAGACCCTGAACACGAAGATCCCGGCGGCGTTGCCACCAGGCGTGCCGGTGGCCCACAAGACCGGTGACCTGCCGGACGCCTCACACGACGTCGGCTACTACCTGATCCCCGGCACCGAGACCGCCGTCGCGTTCCTCACCGCCGGCCCCATGGCCACCGGCGACGAGACGGTCCGGCGGATGGCCCGCACCGTCTACGACTTCCTGGTCCCCCCGGTCGACGGGGCGGTCGAGGAGTGAACCGGCGTCAGGCGCCCGGGATGTTCGCCGGCGGGTCCTCGCCGACCACGTCGGCCGCCGGCGGGTCCGCCGACACCGACAACCCGAAGTCCGAGTACGTCAGGTCGAGCTGGGCGACCTCGGACTGCTTGCTCGCCAACTCGATGCGGTAACGGACCAGCCGACCCTGCTCGTCGACTGCAGCGGTGAACGGCACCGCCCCGGCCCGGTCACCGAGCACACCGCCGACCCCTTCGCCGAGCACCGCGGCGCTCTGGCGCAGGTCCAACGTGCCCGCGTACTCCCGCGCACCGGTCTGCCGGACGGCGGTCGCCGCGCTGACCGTGCCGGCCAACCTGGTGTTGTCCAGCCCCTTGTTGGTGGGGGGTGAGCCCGGAGCCCCGACATGCCACCAGGTCTTGCCGTCCCAGACCGGAACGCGCCGGTCCGGGGCGCTGACCCGCACGTAGACGTCCGGCCCGGTGGTGAGCCGTTCGATCTTCACCTCGCCGCTCGGCACCTTCAGGGATGTGGTCTCCAGACCACGCTTCGCCCCCGGGTCCCAGAGCACCACCGTGCCGTCCCCGCCCGACGCCCCGCCGCTGCTCAACGTCAACTTGTAGGTCTGCTCGTCGACCTTGCCGGCGGCGGCCTTGAGCACACCGGCCGGGTCGGTCGGGCCCGCCGACGCCACCGGGCGACCCGCACCGGGTTCGTCCCCGGTGGCCACAAGTGCCCACACGCCGGCGGCGACAGCCACGGCGACGACGACACCAGCGGCGATCAGCTTCGGTTTCTGCACAGTCATCTCCCCGGGGGCGGTGCGGTCCGGCCAGAGTAGCCGGACCGCCAGTCGTCACGCCCGGCTGATCGCGTTGGCGTGGATTGCCTCGTTCAGGTACGCGGCCAGCCCCGGGGCGATGGCCTCGTAGTACGCGGTGAACCGCTCGTCGGCCACGTACATGTCGGCCAACCCGGTGTGGATCTCGTACGAGCACTCGTAGAACCAGCGGCTGATGAGCTGCCGGTGCTCCTCGGCCACCTCCATCGCCGCCGGACCGTCCGCGGGTGCGTCGGCGGCCATCAGCGCGACGACCCGCCGACCCCAGTCTTCGTTCTCCGCCTTGTTCCGCAGCCAGTCGTCCTTGGTGTAGCCGGCGACCCGCCGGTTCGACTCCCGGTACGCGTCGGTGTCACCCCACCGCCGCCCCGCCTCGGCCTGGTGCTCCTCCGGGTCGACGTCACCGAAGACCTCGAACCGCTCCTCCGGCGTGAGTTGGATGTTCATCTTGCGTGCCTCCATCGCGAACTCGATCGCCGTGACCATCTCCTGCAACCGCTTCAGCCGTACCGTCAGCAGCTCGTGCTGTCGGCGCAGATGGGCAGCCGGATCGGCCGCCGGGTCGTCGATGATCGCGGTGATCTCCTCAAGCGGGAAACCCAGCTCCCGGTAGTACCTGACGACTTGCAGCCGTTGCAGGTCCGCGTCGTCGTAGCGGCGGTAACCGGCCGAGGTGCGCCCGCTCGGCGATAGCAAGCCGATCTCGTCGTAGTGGTGCAGCGTCCGCACCGTCACGCCGGCGATCTTCGCCACCTGACCCACCGTGTACGCCATGGTCCCCCTCCCTTCCGGGAACCAGGCTCCTGCCTGCCGCTACGTGAGAGTCAAACTCCAATTCTGGCCCACCATCGCGGGGCCGTCCGGCCGCCCGTAGAGATAGCCCTGACCGCGTGGGCAGCCGATCGCGGTGACCGCCTCGTGCTGGCGCTCGGTCTCCACCCCCTCGGCGACCACCGCCAGGTCGAACGCGCCGGCCAGCCGGGTGACCATCTCCACCGTGGCGTACGCCCGGTCGTCGGTGCCCAACCGGGCCACGAACGACCTGTCGATCTTCAGCTCGGTCGCCGGGATGCGGTGCAGGTAGCTCAGCGACGAGTAGCCGGTGCCGAAGTCGTCGATGGCGATCCGGATGCCCAGCTCCCGGAGCTGGTGCAGCCGCTCCAGCACCGCCTCGGTGCCCTCGATCAGCGCCGACTCGGTCAACTCCAGGGTCAACGCCCTCGGTGCCAACCCGGCGGCGCTCGTGGCCGCGGTGACGGTGGCGATCAGATCCGGCCGGCGCAGGTGCGCGGCGGCGATGTTCACCGCGACCGTCGCGTCCGGCGCCCGCCCCCGCCAGGTGGCGGCGGCCCGGCACGCCTCGTGGATCACCCAGCGGTCGATCGGCAGGATCAGCCCGGTCTCCTCGGCCAGCGGCAGGAACCTCGACGGCGGCAGCATCCCCAGCCGAGGGTGCCGCCAGCGCACCAACGCCTCGGCGCTGCGTACCGCCCCGCTGGCCAGGTCGACGATGGGTTGGAACTCCAGCCGCAGCTGGTCCTCGTCGACGGCCCGACGTAGGTCGGCGATCAACTCGGCACGGGAGACGGCCGACTCCCGCAGGGCCGCCGTGCACGTCCGGTACGCGGACTTCCCGGCCGCCTTGGCCGCGTACATGGCGATGTCGGCGTCGCGCAGCAGGTCGCTGTGGGAGGCGTGCTGCGGGCCGAACTCGGCGATGCCGATGCTCGCCGACGGGTGCACCCCGACGTCCTCCTCGTCGTCGGAGGGCCGCAACGCGTCCAACAGCCGCTCGGCAAGCCGCTCGGGCGACACCTGCCGCTCGCCGTCGACGAGCACCGCGAACTCGTCACCGCCGAGTCGGGCGATGGTGCCGTCACCGTCGACGGCAGCGTGCATCCGCGCCGCGAGCCCGGTCAGCAGGGTGTCCCCGGTGGCGTGCCCGAACCGGTCGTTCACCTGCTTGAACCCGTCCAGGTCGAGCAGCAGCACCGCCACCGGCCCCCCGTCGCGCAGGGCCAGCCGCAGTCGCCGGTTGAACAGCAGCCGGTTCGGCAGCCCGGTGAGCTGGTCGCCGTACGCGAGCCGACGCAGCCGGGCCACCAATCGGAGGTTCTCGTTCGCGGCCAACCCCTGCCGAACGGCGAGGGCCGCAAGCAACACCATCATCGTCACGAACACCAACTGCGGGGTCTGCCCGGTCGGCCGGCGGGCCAGCACCACGGCGATGATCGCCCCACCCACCGGCAGGTACGGCAACGCCACCCGCCACCAGGGCGGCAGCGGCGACTCGGCGGTGTCGTCGGTGCCGTCGCAGTTTGGTGGCGGCGGGTTCCGGGTGGCGAGGCCGATCAGCAGGTAGCTCAACGGCCAGCACAGGTCGATCGGGTGACCGGCCGCGTAGTCCGCACGGGCGACCAGCGACACGTAGACGACGTCGGCGACAACCCGCAGGGTGAGGCTCGCCGCGAGGATGCTCATCGGCCGCCACATCGGCCGGGCCGGCCCGGAGACCGCCACCAGGATGGTGAGCTGCATCAGGTCGAACATCGGGAAGAGCAGCCCCAGGGTGCGCGCCGGGTCGGCCAGCTCGGCGGCGGCGACCCCACGGAAGACGAGCACCCAACCGATCGGCACCAGGGCCAGGGCGACGATCACCCCGTCCAGCAGGGTACGGGCCCGCCCCACCGCGGTCCTCGGTGCGGACGGCGAGCTGAGCAGCGCGGCCGTGCCGGTCAGGATGCCGGCGGTGAAGACCACCCCGACCACCGGGGTGTGCGGCAGGTCGTCGCCGACGAGCCGCTGCACCGTCCAGATCGCCCGACCGAACGCGGCGAGCCCCATGGTGACGGCGAGCAGCGTCCAGAACCGGCGCAACGGCGTCGGATGCCGACGGGCCACCCCCACGCACGCGAACGTCGCCCAGCCGGCGACGAGCATCGCGCCGACATCGCTGACAAGTGCGGCGCCGGGCAACGCGCCGAACAGCCAGACCGCCTCCACCGCGATGACGGCAGCCGCCACGACAGCACCGGCGGGGTTGAGCGCCCCCGCAGCCTGCTGTCCGTCCTGTCGGGACACGGTCGCTCCGGCTCTTTCGTCGTGCGTGCACCCTCGGCGGCGCCGGTCCACGGCAAACCCCGAAAGCCTAACCAGCGCCCAGAAACGCCGCCAGAGCCGAACGTTCACCCCGCCTCGGCCCCGGCCGCTGCTCAGCGGCCCGCGGATCTGTTCCAGGGTGAACGGGGCAGTGCGGTGCCGGCCAACGGCCGACGGGTGCGGCGGCGCCTACGCCGGCCGGGGGTGCAGGGCGGACGGGCAACTGTGTGCACGGCCACGTCGACCGAGGACGTCTGTCGACCGATCAGCCAGCAGAGGAAGCGTTCCATCGTCGGCTCAGCCGACCGGGAGGCGCTCGGCGTCGGACCTGGAGATCTCGTACTCGGCCGCGCAGAACGTGCACTGCTGCGCGTACCGGGTGCGGATCGGGATGAGGGGGATGAAGAAGAGGGTGAATTTCGTCGAACGGCGGGTGACCACCTGTGCGGCCTGGTTGCCGCAGTGGCGGCAGACCTGCTGCACGACACCGGACCTGTCGACCTTGGTACGCAGACCAAAGATGAAGAACATCGCCAGCCAGTACCCACCCGACCGCGAAAAGTCACCACCTCCCACCGATGGAAGTCACAAGATCTGCTCAAGTACGGGGAAACTGCTGCCTCCGTGCGGCTGGAGGCAGCAGTTTCCCCGATGTTGCTCGGATCTTGGGCCGGCGCGACGTGGGCGAGGGCGGACGTGCGACTGTCAGTTGGACGGTGCGGGCTCCAGGCCGGGGATCTCCTCGGCGAGCCAGATCGGCTGCCAGTTCGGCACCTCGTGGAAGCGGCGCAGCTCGTACAGCCCGGCGACCGACCCGCTCCAGGCCCCGTACGGAGGGTTGGTCTCGTCGAAGCCGCTCTGCACGAACGTCAGCGTGGTCTTGCCGCCGGACTCGGCCAGCTCCCAGTTCGACACGCCGGTCGGCCCCCAGTCGACGGACAACCGCCGACCGGGCTCCAGGTCGACGATCTTGGCGGCGTAGCCGGTCTCGAAGCCGCCCATGGCGTACCGGCCGCCGACCCAGGGCTCGATGCCGATCGGGTAGCCGAACCAGGCGCTCGCCTGCTCGGAGTCGGTGAGTGACTCCCACACCTTGTCGACGGGGGCGGCGATGACCAGCTCGCCACGAAGGTCGGCGGAGGTGAAGTCGGTGCGGGGCAACAGTGGCTTGCCCTCCAGGTGGGCGGCCAGATTGGCGATGGACAGCGCCCAGAACGTCTGAAGCACGCCCCGGATGCTGGAGCCGCTCATCGCCTCGGCGAAGTCGAAGTGGCTCTGGGTCAGCGTCAGCACGGTGCTGTCGGTGCCCTCGGCGGTCAACTGGAACTCGGTGGTGGTCTCCACGCCGTCGAGCAGCCAGGTGAAGCGCAGCGTGTCGTCGTCGGCGTGCAGCAGCCGCTGGTGCGGGGCGTCACCCTCGGGCGTGTAGCGGCCCCAGAACTCGTACCGCCGGGGCAGCTCGACCTCGGCGTGCTCGGCCAGCCAGACACGCAGCTCGGCCGGGTCGGTCAGGGCCTGGCGGACGCGCCCGACCGGCGCGGAGAGACGGGCCTGGACCTTCATCGGCTCACTCATTGTCGTTCCCTTTCGGATAGCAGGCGACGGCCAGCTTGAAGGCATCTCCTTCGCTGCCGCCGTAGCGGGTGAACAGGTCCTGAAGTGCGGTTTGCAGGTCGTGCAGGAACTGCTGGCGCTGCTCGGCCGGCACCCGGATCTCGCCGGAGACCCCGATCGAGGGCAGCTCGGGTGCCGCCCGGTCCAGGCCGGCGATGTCGGCCTGGACCTCCTCCATCAGGTCGAGCAGGTAGCCGAGGCTCAGCTCGTCGCGGGCCCGGCGTAGGCCGATCCGCCCGACGAGCCGTGGGGAGAGCCAGTAGGACCGGGCGGCGGCCTGGTAGATGCCTTCGGTGATGCCGCGGACCTTGCGTTCGTTGACCAGCTCGACGAGGCCGGCCGCGACGAGTTGCTTGACGTGGTAGTAGACGCGTTGTGGCGTCTGGTCGAGTCGGGCCGCGACCTCGGTGCAGGTGCGCGGTTCGGCCAGTTGCCGCAGCACCTCGACGCGATGCGGCTTGAGCAGGACTTCGGCCTGCTCGATCTGCTCCAGGTACAGGACGTCTCTCATGGCAAAATCAGTTTGTACGTACAAAACTTCTTTGTCAATCGGTTCGCGAGAAGCCGCGCCGACTTTTCTCGACGCGGCTTCAGGCGGCACTCAGCAGATGGTCAGGGCAACCAGTCCGGTCGCAACGGGTAGCCGCTGACACCGTTCGGACCGTTGTGGGTGGCAAGCACCTGGTGCAGCTGGATGCCGTTGCGTTCGAACGCCATCCGCGACCCGGCCATGTAGAGCCCCCACACCCGGGCGGTGCCCGCACCCACCTCGGAGACGCAGAAGTCCCAGTGGTCGACCAGGTTGCGGCACCAGGCGGCGAGCGTCAGCGCGTAGTGCTGGCGCAGGTTCTCCTCGTGGTGCACCTCGAACCCGGCGTCGTGGATCTCGCTGACCAACCGGCCCGGACCGGCCAACTCGCCGTCCGGGAAGACGTACCTGTCGATGAACGCGCCGGAGCGGTGCGGCGCCCGGTTGTCCGCCCGGGTGATGCAGTGGTTGAGCAGGCGCCCACCGTGGCGCAGCCGACTACGCAACGCCCCGAAGTAGGTCGGGTAGTTGCGCACCCCGATGTGCTCGGTCAACCCGATCGATGAGATGGCGTCGAACTGCTCGGCCGGCGCGTCCCGGTAGTCCATGTGCCGCACCTCGGCCAGCCCGGTCAACCCCTCCCGCTCGATCGCCGCCTGCGCCCACTGCGCCTGCGCCTTCGACAGGGTCACCCCGAGCGCCTTGACGCCGTACTCCCGGGCGGCGTGGCGCACCATGCCACCCCAGCCGCAGCCCACATCCAGCAGCCGCATCCCCTTCTCCAGCGCCAGCTTGCCGGCGACCAGGTCGTACTTCGCGGCCTGGGCCTGCTCCAGCGTGTCGTCCGGAGAACGGAAGACCGCGCAGGTGTACGTCATCGACGGGCCGAGGACCTTCTCGTAGAAGGCGTTCGAGACGTCGTAGTGGTGCGAGATCGCCGTGCTGTCCCGTACCCGGGAGTGCCGCAGCCCGTTCACCACCCGCTTCCAGCGTGGCTGCGCCTCCTGCGGCGGTGCCGGCGGCGGCATCAGCCGCTCCCAGCCCAGCCCACGGACCAGCGCCAGCCCTTCGGCCAACGACGGTGGGCGCAACCGCAGCTCGTCCTTGAGCACCCGCAACGCCTCGTACGGGTCGCCCGGGTGCACCCCCTGCAACGCCAGGTCACCACTGACGTACGCCCGGGCCATGCCCAGGTCGCCAGGGGCGGTGAGCAGGTACGACAGCCCACGCTCGGAGCGGATCGCCAGGGTGATGCCGGCGTCGGACGGGCCGACGGCGCTGCCGTCGTACCCGGTGATCCGCACCGGCAACGGCCCCGTGGTGACCGCGCGGACGACGTCCGCGACGGTCGGACCCGTGTGCCGGCCCCCCGCCGGCGGGGTGGCGGGGACGCTCGCCGCCCCCTGATCTCTGTCGGTCAGGCTCATGCTCGTGCTACCGCCTTTTCGTACAGTCCCGTCAGCCGGTGGTCCGGGTCGTAGCGGTCTTTCACCGCCCGCCACGTGTCGCCGCCGTACAGGCGGTCGAAGGCGTCCCGGTCGTAGTACGCGTCGGAGTAGAGCGACTTGTGCCCGCCCGACTCCGACACCCTGCGTTCGATCGTGCGGTTGACGTCGCCGTCGGCGGCGCCCGGCGCGATCGGCACGCTCCCCCAGAACCCAATGTTGACGTAGTCCTGCCCCGGCCGTAGTGGATACAGCGGCCAGGCCCGCGCGGAACCGGGACCCGCCGGCTCACGCAGGCGCAACGGGCACAGCCACACCGGGTTCATCCCCACCGCGCCGGCGAACCAGCGCAGGAAGTCGGCGGTACGGTCCAGCGGAATCTCCACGTCCTGCACCACCCGCTCCCGGGCCGGCTGCCCGCGCAGCCTGTCGATCCGGGCCGCCACCTGGTGCCGGTGCTCCAGCCGGACCAGCCGGTGGTAGAAGTCGCTGCGCCGATACCGCGCCGGCCAGAGCCGGCGCACGACCGGGTGCTGCGCGCCGAACGCCGCCGAGCACCAGAACCAGTCGGTGTCCCAGCGCCACAGATAGTCGTACGCGGTGAGCACGTCGCGGGTCCGCCGGCGCAGCGACCGGTAGTAGATCCCCTGACCGGTGTAGTCGCTTGGCGGGCCGGCCCCGTCGGTGAACGTGGCGAAGACCAGGTAGGCCTCGCCGGGGCTGAACATCACCCCGTCCATCGCGTCCACCGGCTCACCGGCCCAGGAGCGGGTCGCGCTCACCTCCGCGATGGCGTCGACAAGCGCCTCCAACTGGGTGAACCTGACGTTGCGCAGCGCAACGTACCGGCCGACCGGTTGCAGCTCGATGCGCAACCGGGTGGCGTAACCGAGGCTGCCCAGCGAGTTGGGGAACGCGGTGAACAGGTCGGCGTGCTCGCCGTCGGGTCGGGCGGTGACGATCTCGCCGGAGCCGGTGAGCACGTCCAACTCCCGGACCGACTCGTGCGGCAGGCCGTTGCGGAACGAGGTCGACTCGATCCCGAGGCCGGTCACCGCGCCGCCGAGCGTGATGGTGCGCAACTGCGGCACCACGAGCGGCATCAGCCCGTGCGGCAGCGTCGCGTCGACCAGGTCCTCGTACGTGCACATGCCCTGCACGTCTGCGGTACGGCCGGCCGGGTCGACCGACAGCACACCGTTCAGACCGCTCACGTCGAGCCCCGGAGTCCGGGGAGCGGACCGGGGGCGGAACAGGTTGGAGGTGCGTTTGGCCAGCCGGACAGGCTCGCCCGTGGGCACCGCGGCGTACGACCGTCGCAGCGTGTCCACCGCTTGATCATGGTCAATGGGGTGATCCACACGCTCAGCGCGCATGTGATCACCTTACGCTCGCCGTTTGGAAACCGTGGGATGTCGGCGGCGGCAGTTTCCCGTCCGGTGGCAGGTCCGACGGCTACCGTGGCGGGCATGCCATCGCCAGCGATCGCCGCCCTGGACGCCGCCCAACTGCCATATCGGCTGGTCAGCCGCGGTGCGGTAGACAGTCTCGCGGAGGCCGCCGACGCCCAGGGCGTGGCCGTCGCCGATGTCGTCAAGACGATCGTGGTCCGGCGCGGTGAGGACGATCACCTGTTCGTGCTCACCCCCGGGGACCGGGTCGTCTCCTGGCCCAAGCTGCGCGCCCTGCTCGGGGTGCACCGGCTCTCCATGCCGGACGCGGCGGGCGCCCTGGCCGCCACCGGCTACGAACGCGGCACCATCACCCCGTTCGGCGCGAGCACGGCCTGGCCGGTGGTCGCCGACGAGCGGTTGCGCGGCCGGGAGATCACCCTGGGTGCCGGTGAGCGCGGTCTCGCCATCGCGGTCGCCGCCGACGCCGCGATCGCCGCTCTCGACGCCACCGTGGCCGACGTCACCGACCCGCAACCCAGCCGCTGAGCGGCGGCACCAACCACTGCCGACGTCGGTGGCCCGGCCTAGTCTTGGTGTCATGCCGAAAGCCGTCTGGAAAGACCTGGTCATCGCCGACAGCGACGACACCGTGCTGGTGGAGGGCAACCACTACTTCCCCCGGTCGGCGCTGCGCGACGACCTGATCCGGGAGTCCCCGACCCACACCGTCTGCCCGTGGAAGGGCACCGCCTCGTACTACACCCTCACTCACGAGGGCAGCACCAGCGAGGACGCCGTCTGGTACTACCCCGAGCCCAAGCCGGACGCCGAGATGGTGCGCGACCGGGTGGCGTTCTGGAAGGACGTCCGGGTCGTCGACTGACCGCCGGGCTGGCTCCGGCGCGACGTCGTGGGTGAGGATGGCGCCTATGTCCGCGCCCGAGCAACGCCCCGACCCCGCCGGCACCGTCTACGGCGGCCGTCCGGCACCCCGCCCCGGGCCGCTGGCAGATCCGCTGCTGCGGGTCGCGGCGGCGGTCGGGGTCGTCGGCGTACTCCTGGGGGTCGTCTTCGCCACCGGGCTGTTCGACGGTGACGACGAGCCGGCCGTGCCGGCGGCGGTGGGTACGCCGTCGAGCGCACCGCAGCCCAGCGCCCCGACCGGCGAGCCGAGCCCGACCGCACCGGCCGAGCCGTCACCGACCCCGTCGGCAAGCACGCCGGCCGCCCCACCCACCGGGCCCCGGGTGCTCCGTGCCGCTTCGGGCCTCTGCCTGGGGCTCGACGGTGACGGCGAGGAGGCCGGTGCCGAGTTGGCGGTGTGCGACGGCACCCCGGCGCAGCAGTGGGTGGTCAGCCCGACCGGCGCGGGCGTGCACTCGTTGACGAACGCCGCGTACGGGCAGTGCCTCGACGTCGAGGGCGGCAGTCAGGACGACGGCGCGCGCGTGCTGCAGTTCCCCTGCCACGGCGGGGTCAACCAGCAGTGGCGGTTCGGCGGGACCGGCACCAGCGCGGTGCTGCTCGTCGCCGCACACAGCAACAGGTGCGCCCAGGCCGACGACGACGCCGTCGAGGCCGGCGACGACATCCGGCAGCGACAGTGCGACGGCCGGCCGGCCCAGCAGTGGACCCTGAGCTGACCGGCCGACCCGACGCTGTTCAGCCCCGGAAGCTCCAGGCCCGGGGCGCGGTGGCGGCCACCAGCACGGCCTCCGGCACTCCTCGGCCCGGTCGCCGACGCAGCAGCAACGACAGCCCGGCGGCCCCGATCGACAGCGCGCCCGCCACGTACCAGGCCATCGCGTAGTCGCCAAGCCGGTCCCGGACCAGCCCGGCGCCGGTGGCGGCGACCGCCGCGCCGAGTTGGTGCGCGGCGAACACCCAGCCGAAGACCACCGCCCCGGCGCCGCCGAAGTACTCCCGGCACAACGCCACGGTCGGCGGCACGGTGGCCACCCAGTCCAGGCCGTAGAAGACGATGAACACCAGCATGCTCGGCTCGGCCGTGCCGGAGAAGAGGCTCGGCAGCACCAGCAGGGACAACCCCCGCAGCGCGTAGTACGCACCGAGGAGCAACCGGCTGTCCACCCGGTCGGTGAGCCAACCGGAGGCGATCGTGCCGACGATGTCGAAGAGCCCCACCAGGGCGAGCAGCCCGGCCGCCGTGGTCTGGGCCATGCCGTGGTCGTGCGCGGCCGGCACGAAGTGCGTACCGACCAGGCCGTTCGTGGTCGCCCCGCAGATCGCGAACCCTCCGGCGAGCAGCCAGAACGGTCGGGTCCGGGCCGCGGTGGCAAGCGCGCCGAGCGCCCGGGTCGCCGCGCCGCCGGTCGCCGACGGCGCCGCGACGACCTCGGTCGCCCCGTAGGCGGGCAGGCCGAGATCCGCCGGGTGCTCGCGCAGCAGCCACACCACCAGGGGTACGACCGCAAGCGCCGCTCCGGCCACGACGAGTGCCGCCGTCCGCCAGCCGTGGTCGCGGACCAGGATGGCGATCAGTGGCAGGAACACCAGTTGTCCGGCCGCACCGCCGGCGGTCAGCACTCCGGTGACCAGCCCCCGCCGGTGAACGAACCACCGGCCGGTGACGGTGGCCACGAACGCCAGCGCCATCGAGCCGGTGCCCAGCCCGACCAGCACACCCCAGCAGAGCAGGAGCTGCCAACTTGCGGTCATGAAGACCGTCAACCCGCTGCCCGCGGCGACCAGCAGCAGCGCCACCGAGACCACCCGGCGGATGCCGAACCGATCCATCAGGGCAGCAGCGAACGGCGCGGTGAGCCCGTAGAGCAGCAGGTTGACCGAGACGGCCGCGGAGATCGTGGCCAGCGGCCAGCCGAACTCCTCGTGCAGCGGGTGCAGCAGCACCGACGGGGTGGCGCGGAAGCCGGCCGCGCCGACCAGCGCCACGAAGGCGACGGCGGCGACCAGCCAGGCGGGATGCAGACGGCGGTTCTTGGTCACGGGACAAGTCTGGGGTGGGCCGGTCAGCTCGACGAGTGGCCAGAAAGCCATCATGCGCAATAATCGGGCCATGACCGTTCGCCCGCACCGGATCGCCGTCCTCGCTCTGCACCAGGTGGTCGGCCTGGACCTCGGCACCCCGTCCCAGGTCTTCAGCACCGCCCGGGCCGCCGACGGCACACCCTTCTACGACGTCCGGGTGTGCACCCCGGGCGGGCAGCCGGTGCGCAGCACCGCCGGCTTCCAGGTGCTCCCCGACCACGGGCTCGAACTGCTCGACACCGCCGACACGGTGATCGTTCCCGGCATCCACGACGACACCGTGCTGTCCTCGGGCACGGTCGAGCCGGAGGTGATCGCGGCGCTGCGCGCGGCGCACGAACGGGGCGCCCGGATCATGTCGATCTGCACCGGGGCGTTCGTGCTCGCCGCCGCCGAGCTGCTCGACGGTCGGCGGGCGACCACCCACTGGGCGTACGCCGAACGCTTCCGCCACCTGCACCCCCAAGTGGAGCTCGACCCGGGTGTGCTCTTCATCGCCGACGACCGGGTGCTCACCTCGGCCGGAGTCGCCGCCGGCATCGACCTCTGCCTACACGTCATCCGCCTGGACCACGGCAGCGAGGTGGCCAACCGAACGGCCCGCCGCTGCGTGATGCCACCCTGGCGCGACGGCGGCCAGGCGCAGTACATCGAGCAGCCGGTGCCGAAGGCTGCCGACACCAGCACGGCCGGCACCCGGGAGTGGGCGCGGCAGCGGCTGCACGAGCCGATCGCGCTGCGTGACCTGGCCGAACAGGCGCGGATGAGCGTGCGCACCTTCACCCGGCGCTTCCGCTCGGAGACCGGCCTGAGCCCGGCCCAGTGGCTGCTGCAACAGCGCACCGACCACGCGAGACTGCTGCTGGAGACGACCGACCTCACCGTCGACCAGATCGCCCACCGCTGCGGTTTCGGCACCACCGCCGCCCTACGCCAGCAACTCCACCAACGCATCGGGGTGGCCCCGTCCACCTACCGCCGCACCTTCCACCCCCGCCCCGAACTCGTCGAACTCTGACGCCCAGCTCGCCCCTCGCCCCGCCGAGCCCCGCCCCGCCGAGCCCCGCCCCGCCGATCTTGCACTTTGGGTTGCCGGAATGCCCGTTCCATCACTGTTCATCGGGACAGAAACTGCTAGATCGGCGAGGGTGAGGGTGAGGGGCGGCGGGCCGGGCGGCTTGGCTCAGGGGCGGAGCTGGTGCAGTTGGGACTGGTGCTTCGGCAGGTGCACCCGGGTGTGCAGGTCCAGGGTGCGGGACCAGGGCAGCGGCTCGTCGACGATGAGGTCGAAGCCCTCGCGTAGGTGCGTCTCGACCGGGGTCTCCGCGGCCAGGCCGAGCTGGTCGACAAGCCCGCACAGCCGGTCGCTGGTGCCGTGCAGCAGCGCGGTCAGGCCGCGCAGACCACCCTGCTCGGCGGCGAGCGCATCGAGCTGCGGGCGGTGCACGTCCTCTTCCACCTCGTAGTAGGCGAACGGCGACCCGGCCAGCAACGCCTCGGTGGCCTGGATCATCAGCTCGTCGTTGGCGACCAGGTGCGCGACGATCTGCTCGGCACTGAGCTGCCCGTCCGGCGCCGGACCGAACCCGCCGGCGTCGACCTCCGCGAACAGGGCACCGTAAGCCCGCCGCAATCCTCCGCTCTCCATCCTCCCAGTCAACCCGCCGGAGCCACGGTTAGCGGCGGGATTGGCGGGAGCGGAGGTAGTCGCTGACCACGTACTCGCCCAGGTCGTCGGTGTCCGGGGTGAACATGCGGCCCCGGCTGCGGCGGGCCACGGCGTCGACGAAGCGGCGCAGACCCGGGTCGTCGCCGAGCATGAACAGGTTGAGCGTCGCACCGTAGCGGCTCAGCCGGTCCACCTCGCGGACCGTCGCCTCGATCGTCTCCGGCAGCGGCGGCCAGTGGAACAGCGCCTCCCCGTCGTCCGGGTCCAGGTGCGCGGTCGGCTCACCGTCGGTGACCACCAGCACGACCGGCTCGGCGTCCGGGTGCCGGCGCAGGTGCCGGCCCGCCAACCGCAGCGCGTGCTGAAGGTTGGTGCCCTGCTCCATGTCCGGCTCCACGGCCGCCAACTCCTGCTGGGTGAGCGTCATCGCCTCCCGGCCGAAGCCCACGATCTGCAACGCGTCCTGCGGGAAGCGCGTCTCCATGAGGTGCGCCAACGCCAGCGCCGTCTGCTTCATCGGCCCCCAACGACCCTGCGAGATCATCGAGTACGACAGGTCGACGCAGAGCACCACGGCGGCCGAGGCTCGTTTCTCGGTCTCCACCACCTCGAAGTCGTCAACCGTGAGCTGCACCGGAACCGTCGGCCCGGCCCGACTGACCGCCCGGGTCAGCGTCCGGACCACGTCCAGTGGTTGCTCGTCGCCGTACTCCCAGGGCCTGGACGCACCGCTGACCTCGCCCGCCGCACCGGCCGAGCGCAGGTCGTGCTGCCCGCGCGGCCCGGCGGTCAGCTCGGCGAAGACCCGGCGCAGCGCGGTCCCGCCCAGCCGGCGCAGCGCCTTCGGGCTCAGCGTGAGCCCCTCCGCGTCCCGGCTCACCCAGCCCTGGCGGCGCAGCTCCCGCTCCAGGTCGCGCAGCCGGCGAACGTCGTCGGCGGCCTCCCGGCCCAGCGTGCGCGCCACCGCGTCGACGTCCACGTCGTCGAGGGTGGCCCCCGGGTGTTCCTGGTCGAGCTGGTCCAGCAGGTCGTCCAGCTCGCCGATCTCACCGAGCGCGCCCGCCGCGTCGGCGTAGTCGAGCGGCTGGTCGCCGCGGACCCGCTCGCCCCGCCCCCAACGCAGGTCAGGTCGCAACCCACGCAGGTTCGCGTCGAGCGCGGACAGCTCCCCCGCAAGACGGTCGCCGAGCGACTGCTGCATGAGGCCGGCCAGTTCGGCGCGCTGCCGCTCGGAGAGCGAGTTCATCAGCCGCTCCCCGGCCGCCGCCCGGCGGGCCAACACGTCGATCAACTCGTCGACGGTCTCCGGTTTCTCCGGAAAGAAGTCACCGTGTCGGCGCATGAACTCGGCGAACGCGTCGGTGGTGTCCTCCGCGCGACCGTGCCGGGCCAGCAGGTCGTTCAGGTCGCCCATCATCTCGGCGAGCCGCTGCTGGGCGGCCGGGTCGGCGGAGGCGCGCACCGCGTCGCGCAGCCCGGCGAAACGCTGACCGAGCACGTCGTCGCGGAGTTGGTCGAGGATCTGCTGGTACGAGCGGCGGGCGTCGTCGCTGGCCCACTGGTAGCCGGACAGCTCCTCCACCGCCCGCGCCGTGGAGCGGGGCAGATTGTCCAGCACCGCCTCGGCGAACCGCGCGTCGTCGTCGTCGCGACCCCGCAGCTCGTCCCGCTCGGCGGCGAGGGCCTGGTCGAGGAGGGCCCGGGCCCTGGTCACCGCGCCGTCCAGGTCGCCCCTGCGCAGCGCCTCCCGGCGCAGCCGCCGAGCCCGGGCGGCCAGGTCGTCCAGACCACCCCGCCCCTGCGGGCCCCGGCGCAGCAGGTCGCGCAGGGCCTCCCGCAGGCTGCCGCCGGCCAGCACCTCGGCGCCGACCGCGTCCACCGCCTCGCGCACGTCGTACGGGGGTGCGAGCGGGTCGGGCCCGCCGTTCCACTGCCCGTAACGGAACCGGTTGCCGGCCACGGTCAGCCCCGGCCGCCGTAGACGGTGCGCCCCGAGTCGGTGACGTCCTTGCCGAGCCGGCGGGTCAGGTGCAGCCCTTCGAGTACGAACTCGACGGCGGCGGCGGCCTCCTCCGAGGTGGGCGCGTCGCCCAGGTCGAGCCGGTCCAGGACCTTCGCCAACCCGGGTACGGTGCCGACCTGGCGCAGCAGCTCGGCGGCGCTCACCAACTCGCCGGTCTCGATCGCGGCGCCGTCCTCGACCAGGGCGGTGAACCCGGACAGGTCCAGCCCGGCGAGACGGGCCCGGAACGTCTCGGCGGTCGCCGTCCGCAGCAGGTGCGCGAGGATCTCGATCTCCCGGCCCTCCTCGCCGCTCTCGAACTCGACCTTGCCGCGAAGCGTGCTGGTCACCGACACCGCGTCACCGACGCGGGCGACGGCGGCCTCGGGGCGTGCCTCCGGGGTGCCGGCACCGGCGAGCAGACCGGCGCGACGCAGCGCGGCACCGGCGACCGTCTCGGCGGCGGCGATGGCGAACCGGGCGGAGACACCGGAGCGCGGGTCCACCGACGGCGACTCCCGCACGGCGCGGGCGAAGCGGGCCAGCACCTCCAGGACGTGCTCCGGCACCTCGGCGACGAGATCGGCCTCCTGGCGGATCAGCGCCAGCTCCAGATCCAGCTCGACCGGGTAGTGGGTGCGGATCTCCGCGCCGAAGCGGTCCTTGAGGGGGGTGATGATCCGGCCCCGGTTGGTGTAGTCCTCCGGGTTGGCGCTGGCCACCAGGAGCAGGTCCAGTGGTAGGCGCAGCTGGTAGCCGCGGACCTGGATGTCCCGCTCCTCAAGCACGTTGAGCAGTGCCACCTGGATGCGCTCGGCCAGGTCGGGCAGCTCGTTGACGGCGAAGATGCCCCGGTTGGTGCGCGGCACCAACCCGAAGTGGATGGTCTCCGGGTCGCCGAGGGTACGACCCTGGGCGATCCGGATCGGGTCGACGTCACCGATCAGGTCGCCGACGCTGGTGTCCGGGGTGGCGAGCTTCTCGCCGTACCGCATCGAGCGGTGCAGCCAGCCGATCGGCAGCTCGTCGCCGGCCTCGGCGACCTGGGCGACCGACGCCGGGGTGAGCGGGTGCATCGGGTGCTCGTTGAGCACCGAGCCGGGGAGGACCGGGGTCCACTCGTCGAGGAGCGCGCCGAGTGAGCGGATCAGCCGGGTCTTGCCCTGGCCGCGCTCGCCGAGCAGCACCATGTCGTGCCCGGCGAGCAGGGCCCGCTCGACCTCGGGCAGCACGGTGTCGTCGTAGCCGACGATGCCGGGGAAACGGGTCTCGCCGGAGCGCATCCGGGCGAGGAGGTTGTCGCGGAGTTCCTGCTTGACGGTGCGGTACTGGTGACCGGCCGCCCGTAGCGCGCCGAGCGTGCCGGGCAGGTCGGCCGGTGGAACCGGGATTACCGGGGTAGGCGCAGTCACCCGACCCACGCTAGCTCACATTCGCCGGGGTGCCCCGGGCATCGGGGGGCACCCCCGCTCCCACCCTCAGCCCCAATCGCAACGCCGGCAGGTGCCGCGGCGGCGCAGGTGGTACGCGTACGTGGCCGCGCCGAGCGCCACGCCCCACAGCGGCCAGAGCCGCTGGGGGAACCCGGCCAGGTCGATCCCCGTCCAGAATTCGGGTTGGCCGAGCATCCCCAGGCTGGCTGCGGTCACGGCGATGGCGACAAGGGTGGCCGGCGCCACTGCCAGCTTCACCGGCACCCGACGGCCGGCGAGACTGATCATCCAGCGCGGGAACCGCTCCCCCCAGCGCTGCACCAGGCCGAGGGTGAGGATCGCGCCGACGGTGGCGAAGGCGGCCAGCCCGAACCCGGCCCAGACCAGCCCGGTGTCCTGCATCTCGGTCAGGAACTCCCGGGAGATGCCGAGCGGGATGCCGGCCGCCCAGGCGAACCGGGTCAGCGCGTACATCAGCGGGATGGCCGCGGCGATGCCGGCGGCCCACCGGCCCCAGCGCGTGGCGGCGGCCGGGGTGGTCCATCCCCGGGCCGTGCCGGTGCGGCCACAGCCGACGCAGGCCCCGGCGGTGCGGCGCTGCCAGGCGAGTACCGCCCCGGCCAGCAGCAGCCCGCCGGCCAGCGCCGCGAACCGGGCGAACAGCGCCCAGTTGAAGACGTCGGAGTAGTCGACCGGCGGCCAGCCGAACGGCGCCCCGACGATCAGTATCGGCAGGTAGCCCAGCACGAGCAGTACTCGAACATCCGGCACGACCAGGACGAGCACGAACGCGACCGCCCAGCCGTAGCCGGCGAGCAGCGCCCGCAGTAGGCCGGGTGGGCGCGCGGCCGGCCGGCTCATGGCCAGCGCGGCCACCGCGGCGGTGAGCAGTACGCCGGCGAAGAGCGGGGTGGACACCTCCACCGGCACCAGGCGGAGCAGGCTGCCGTCGCCGCCGTTGTGGTCGTTCGCGCCGAACGGGTAGCCGGCACCGGTGAGCGTGCCGACCAGGGCGAGCACGCCCCACAGGCCGAGCCACCCGGCGGCCAGGGGGGCGAGCCGGTCCGGCCAGCGGGAGTCGGTACGGGGTCGGGAGGCAGTGATCGTCGTCATGCTCTCAGCCTCGACGGACGACCGCCGGATTCCCTCCCGGCCGCTGGTGAACCCGCTCCCCCGGTGGAGGGACCGATCAGCCCGACGGGGTGACGAAGCCGGACTCGTAGGCGGCGATGACCGCCTGCGTACGGTCGCGGACACCGAGCTTGGCCAGCACGTTCCCGACGTGCGTCTTGACCGTCTCCACCCCGACCACCAGGTGCGCGGCGATCTCCGGGTTGGACCGACCGGTGGTCATCAACCGCAGCACCTCGGCCTCCCGTTCGGTGAGCCGGGCCTTGCACAGCTGGTCCCCGCCGGCCGGGCCGTACGCCCCGACCAACTGGCGGATCGCGGCCGGAAAGAGCAGCGACTCGCCCGCAGCGACCACCCGGACCGCCTCCACCACCTCGGCGGGCCGGGCCCGTTTGAGCAGGAAGCCCGAGGCACCGGCGCGCAGCGCCTCGTAGACGTACTCGTCGTTGGCGAACGTGGTGACCACGAGCACCCGGGGCGGGTCGGCGGAGGTGGCCAGCAGGTGCCGGGTGGCCTGGATGCCGTCGATGCCGGGCATCCGTACGTCCATCAGCACCACGTCGGGCCGGTGCCGGGCGACAAGTGGCGGCACCTCGGCCCCGTCCGCGGCTTCGGCGAGCACGTGCAGGTCGGGTTGGGCGTCGATGATCGCCCGCAGCCCGACCCGGATCAGCTCGTCGTCGTCGACGATGAGCACGCCAACTGTCATCGGGTCTCCTCGTAGGGCAGGCGGGCCCGGATCAGCCACCGGTCGCCGTCCGGGCCGACGGTGAGCCGGCCGCCGAGCAGCAGTACCCGCTCCCGCATGCCGTCCAGACCCCGACCTTCCCGGCCCGGCCGGGCCCGGTCGGGGTGGCGCACCGCGTTGACCAGCTCCAGCTCCAGCGCGTCCGGGTGCAGGTCCAGGCGTACCGTCACCGGACCGTGGCCGTGCCGGGCGGCGTTGGTCAGTCCTTCCTGGACGATGCGGTAACCCTCCCG
This sequence comes from Micromonospora sp. NPDC003944, assembly GCF_053605225.1. NCBI lineage: Bacteria > Bacillati > Actinomycetota > Actinomycetes > Micromonosporales > Micromonosporaceae > Micromonospora > Micromonospora sp. NPDC003944. The sequence goes on along the minus strand of NZ_JBSGIV010000012.1, from coordinate 44,497 downwards.
GGAGACCGCCGCGGGCACCCGGGTCGGGTCACCGGCGCGGTGCGCGTGCACGGCCAGGCCCGCAGCGCGGGCGTCGGTGACAAGTCGGTCCAGGTCGGCGAGGGTACGCTGCGGCGCCACCACGGGCCGGTCACGTCCGTTCTCCCGGAGCAGCCCGAGCACGTGGTCGAGGTCGTCCATCGCGGTCCGCCCGACGTCCTCGATGGCGGTGAGCGCCCGCCGGACGAACTCCGGGTCGGTGTCGAGGACCTCGCGGGCGGCCCCGGCCTGGAGGGTGGCCACGGTCAGCGCGTGACCGACGGAGTCGTGCAGCTCCCGGGCCAGCCGGTTGCGTTCGGCGAGCCGGGCGGCCCGCGCTTCGAGAGCGGCGATCCGTTCCGCCTGGGCCGGGCCGAGCAGCACGGGCGCCATGGAGCCGGCGAGCGCGCCGAGGCCGGCGACGGCGTAGCCGAGGCCGACAAGCAGGAGCACCCCGGCCAGGGTCAGCCATCCGCCGTCCTGTCCGTCGAGTGGCCCGAACCGTTCCCGGCTGGTCAGCTCGGTGCCGATGCCGAACTGTTGGGCGATGAACGCGAGCGCCATCGGCAGGGCGCTGAACAGCCCGATCATCACCACCGCGCCGACGATCAGGTGGGTGGCGATCCAGAGCGCGCTGCGCAGCCGGGTCTCCCGGTCACCGTGGTGCCCGGGTGCGGGGTCGGGCAGGTCGACACCGAGCAGGGCCCGTACGGCGGCGATCTCCAGGGCCCGGCTGCCGTCCAGCAGCAGCGGAACCACGGCGATCAGCAGGGCGACGACAAGCAGGACCCACACCAGCGGGCGCGGGATCGCCGAGTCGGCCAGCATCTGGGCGAAGGTCGCCGCGAGGAGCCCGTACGGCAGCGCCAGCACGCCGCCGAGCAGCAGGAACACGCCGCGCCGCCAGGTGCTGCCGGCGACCAGCGGGGCCAGCGCCGCTCGGAGGGTCACCTCGCCATTCTGCGGCCGGGGATGGTCCCGGCGACTCCCCCGTGCCGGGGAGATGTCAGCGGTGGTCGGCGACGTACTGCTGCGGGTCCTTGTCGCGGAACGGGAGGTTGCGACCGTTCTTGTGTTCGCCGTAGAAGGTCAGCCAGCGTTGGCCCAGCTCGGCGCGGAGTTCGGTGCTGGCGTGCCGGCGGAAGTCGGGAAGCGCCTCGTCCTCCTCCTCGGCCAGGTGCTCGCTGTTCTCCCGGCGGGCCGTGCCGACCGCCTCCCACCACTGGTCCGAGCCGACCGGGTGCAGCTTCGCCTCGGCGATGGCGTCACGGATCTTGTTGTGGTCGCCGATCGCGTCGGCGGTCTCGTCCTCGCCGTCGTCGCCGTGCTTGACCAGGTGCGGGTAGAGGATCGCTTCCTCCGCCTCGGCGTGGATGTCCAGGTGCAGGGCGAGGGCGTCCCAGATGGCGAGCATCTCCTGCTCGTCGCGGGCGTCGTCGAGGCGGGCGAAGCCACGCCGGAAGGCGGCGTGGTCGTCCAGGATCAGTGCGGTGATGTCGTCCACTGTGCTCACTCTCTGGATGGATTGGCGAACCGGGACCGCAGCATCGCCGGCACCGCGGCGAGCCCGGTGATCGGGCGGAAGCGTTTCGCGGCCTCGGCCAGCGCCGTGTACTCGTCGTCGGCGAGGTCGATGTCGGCGGCGGCGGCGTTGCGTTCCATCTGCTCGACCGCGGACGCGCCGGGGATGGCGAGCACGTTCGGGTGACGCAGCAGGTAGGCGAGCGCGATCTGACTGGGGGTGGCGTCGTGGGCTTCGGCGACCTGGCGCAGGGTGTCGATGAGCGCCGCGCCGCGTTCCAGGTTCTCCGGCAGGAAGTACGGGTTGGCCCGCCGGACCGCGCCGCTGGGCGGGTTCTTGGCGTCGTAGCGGCCGGAGAGGAAGCCCTGCGCCAGTGGGCTGTACGCGATGACCAGCCGGCCGGTCTGCCGCGCGTACGGCAGCAGGTCCTGCTCGGGTGCCCGGTCGAGCATGCTGTAGCGGACCTGGTTGCTGAGCACCCGTCGGCCGAGCGCCGCTTCGGCGACCTGCCAACGGCGTAGCCCGTAGTTGCTCACCCCGACCTCGCCGACCAGCCCGACGTCCTGCAGGACGCGCATGCCGCGCATGGTGGTGTGGTCGGCGACGAGCGGGTTGGCCTGGTGCACCTGATAGAGGTCGATGCTTGTGACGCCGAGCCGGGCCGCCGAGGCGACAGCCCGCTGCTGCACCACCGCGGCGACCGGCAGCACCGGCAGGATCTTGGACGCGACCACCACCTTGGGCCGGTCGTCGCCGAGGGCCGCGCCGAGGATGCGTTCGCTGCGCCCGAAGCCGTAGACCTCGGCGCTGTCGAAGACCGTGACTCCCAGTTCGACGGCCCGCCTGACGATCTGCGCGGCCTGCCGCTCGAAGTCCGGGCCGTACCCCCATTCCCGGGAGCCGAACTGCCAGGTACCTAACCCGATCTTGGACAGTGGTTTGGGGGTGTCGAGCGCAATGAAACGCATGGCGTCGAAACTACCCCGATGTCCTGGTTAGTACGCGCGATCCGCGCCGGGGGCGGGCCGGAGCTAGGCTCATGATCGTGACCTACCTCGCCGCGGATGACCGCTACGACACCATGACCTACCGGCGCAGTGGACGCAGTGGCCTGCGGCTGCCTGCCGTCTCGCTCGGGCTGTGGCACAACTTCGGTCCGGACCGCCCGTTCGAACGGCAGCGCGACATCGTGCGCCGCGCCTTCGACCTGGGTGTCACCCACTTCGACCTGGCCAACAACTACGGCCCGCCGCCCGGCTCGGCCGAGGAGAACTTCGGCCGGATGCTCGCCACCGACCTGAAGCCGTACCGGGACGAACTGGTCATCTCCAGCAAGGCCGGGTACCTGATGTGGCCCGGCCCGTACGGCGAGTGGGGTTCGCGCAAGAACCTGATCTCGTCACTGGACCAGTCGCTGGGCCGGATGGGGCTGGACTACGTCGACATCTTCTACTCACACCGGTTCGACCCGGAGACCCCGCTCGAGGAGACGATGGGCGCGCTCGACGCCATCGTCCGCTCCGGCAAGGCGCTCTACGTGGGCATCTCGAACTACAACTCGGAGCAGACCACCCGGGCCGCCGCGATCCTGCGCGACCTGGGTACGCCGCTGCTGATCAACCAGCCGTCGTACTCGATGTTGAACCGCTGGACCGAGTCCGACGGCCTGCTCGACACGCTGGAGCAGGTCGGCGCCGGCTGCATCGCGTACAGCCCGCTGGCGCAGGGCCTGCTGACCGACCGCTACCTGGGCGGCATCCCCGCCGACTCGCGGGTCCGGACCAGCGTCTTCCTCAACGAGAGCGACCTCAGCGACGAGAAGATGGCCACCATCCGTGGGCTCGGCGCGGTCGCCGCAGGTCGCGGCCAGTCCCTCGCGCAGCTCGCGTTGGCCTGGGCGCTGCGTGACCCGCGGATGACCAGCCTGATCATCGGGGCGAGCAGCGTCGAGCAGTTGGAGACGAACATCGCCGCGCTGGACAACCTCGACTTCACGGCCGACGAGTTGGCCGAGATCGAGCGCCACCTCGGCTGAACGCCGGCGCGTTCCGGGCGGGTCGGGTCACCAGATCCGACGCCGCCCGGCCCGGTGGTTGCGGACCTCGCACTGCCGGCCCACCGGCGCGGCGACGCTGCGCCGTCGCCATCCGACACCCATCAGCAACGCCAGGACCAGCACGACGGCGGCACCGGCAAGCACCGACCAGCGGTCACCGAGATCGGTCACCGACGCCACCGGCACGCCCGGGTCGGCCGCCGCCGCCACCGCCGACTCGGTGGCAGCCGGCGCACTCGCGGTGGTACGCGGCGCGCCCTTCGGTGCGGCGGCCCTCGTCGGGGTGGCAGCGGCCTTGGCACCGCGGAACACCACGTCCGAGCAGGAGTAGTAGGTGTCCGGGGTGTTGGAGTTCTGCCAGATCGTGTAGATCAGGTGTCGACCGCTGCGGCCGGCCGGCAGCCGACCCGCCAGCTGGTACGCCCCGGCCCGCACCGGCGGGTCGGTCCGGGTCAGGAACGGACGCGCTTCCAGATCCGCCCAGGTCAGCTTCTTGCGGGGGTCGTACTCGGGGGTGGTGACGTAGAGCCGGAAGGTGCCCCGGTGCTCGATGGTGGTCCGGTACCGGAAGGTGAACGTCGCGCCGCTGGTGAGCGTGGTGCTCGGCCAGTCGGTGCGGGGCAGGTCCAGTCCCCGGTACGCGGACAGCCCCCCGCTGCACAACTCACCGTCCGGGATCCGTTCCCGGTCCCGCCCGTTGATCGCGGCGACCCGGACGTTGTCCCATTCGCGTACCGCCGCGCCCGCCTTCACCGCGGCCCGGCAGGCGCTGGTGGCCGCGTACCGGCCCTCGGGGCCACACGCAGCCGCGCGACTGATCGGGTCGGTCGGGGCGCCGTGGGCGGCGGCGGGCGTGGCGCTCAGGGGCACGGTCGCGGCAGCGACGAGCACCGTGACGAGGAGCCGGCGTACGGACATGAGGGTGACCTCCGCCCACTGGTACGGCCGGGGGACGGCAAAGGTTCGACGCTCGGCGGCCGGCTGCACCCGCGCCCGCGATCTTGCACTTTCCGCTCCGACAAAAGGGGCATAAGTCGCTAGCCGGCAACCGAAGGTGCAAGATCGGCGCGCTGGCCACCTGGACTTGCCGATCAAGGAGTTGTGGTGCCTGGTTTGGGAACACGCGCGTGCTTTGTCGCCCACCACAACTCCTTGATCGACATGTGGCACGGGGGGGGGCGACGAGGCGGCACCGGGGTGACGCGGCGTCTCGCTCACCCGGGAATCCTGCGGGTGGGTGTGGCGTTTCGATACTCGGAACCGCTAGCACCGAGGAGGCAGAGATGAAGGTACGTAGCTCGTTGCGTGCACTGAAGCAGAAGCCGGGTTCGGTGGTGGTCCGCCGTCGCGGCCGGACGGTCGTGGTGAACCGCGCCAACCCCCAGTGGAAGAGCCGCCAGGGCTGACCCCGGCCCTTACCGGACATACAGTCACCAACGCCCCGACCGGGTCATCCGGTCGGGGCGTTTCGCTCTCTCGCCAAGCAAGAGCGGCCGTTCGTCGACGATGACGGCTTCCTGTCCGCGAGGTGAGCGGAGCAGGGCCGAGGACCTCCGTGAGCACGAAGGTGACCAAAAAGTCAGGGTCCACCGACTTCTGTCGGTGGACCCTCCGTGCTGAACAAGGGTGGAGCCGAGGGGACTCGAACCCCTGACCCCCACACTGCCAGTGTGGTGCGCTACCAGCTGCGCCACGGCCCCTTGCTGTTGCCCCCGGTCGCCCGGGCACTGGGAAACTATACACAGACGGGCCCGCATGGTCATCTCGCGGGGTCCCCTGCCGGGCCGGGTCAGTTGAGCGCCACATCCGGCGGGAAGTGCGCGACGGCGGCCATCATCCCGCCCTGCCGGCGCAGCACCATCGGCCACAGGTCGTCGGGCCGGTCGACGAAGGCGTCACCGGGCAGCCCGTCCAGCACGAACCAGGACCCGTCGGCGATCTCCTGCTCCAACTGGCCGCTGCCCCAGCCGGAGTAGCCGGCGAAGACCCGGATGCCACCGATGCTCTCCCGCAGCCGCTCCGGGTCGACCGAGAGGTCGATCGTGCCGACCGCCCCGGAGACCTGGTGGAAGCCCTTCACCCGGCGCATCGGGTGCCGCATCCGGGCGAGGCAGATGGCCGAGTCGGGCTGCACCGGGCCACCCTCGAAGAGCACCGCCGGGTGGCGGGCCAGGTCGCTCCAGTCACCGAGCACCTCCGCCACCGGCACCTCGGTGGCCCGGTTCAACACCACGCCGAGCGCGCCGCCCGGCTCGTGGGCGACGAGCAGCACCACCGTACGGTCGAAGTTCGGGTCCTTGAGCGCCGGAGTCGCGACCAGCAGCCGCCCGGTCATCGACTCCATCGCTCGTCCGCCGATCGCCTGGCCCTCTCCCTGCATGCCACACACCCGTCAACCGTGAGCCCGCGCCGAGGGCCGGTCATCGACCGGATCCACCCGCCGCATGGGGTTCAGCCGCGCTGTCAACGCCATGCCTGGCACCATAGCCTGCGTGCTGGGCGCTGGCTAAGGTCTGACCGGCGGGTGATCGGACAGTTAAGACGAAGGGCCGATGCACCCAACGGCCAACCTCCCGGTGATCGACGTATCGGGACCACCGACGGCCGAGAAACGCCCGAAAGGTCCGTCACATCCCGATAGATTCGGCTGATCGGGAGGGTGATCGCGGTTGCCCCTGCCCGCGACACGGAGGCGGGTGGCGATGGCAACTGTCCGGGACGCGACGTACGACATGCTCCGCACCCTCGGTATGACCACTGTCTTCGGCAACCCCGGCTCCACCGAAGAGCCGTTCCTCCAGGACTTCCCCGCCGACTTCCACTACGTCCACGCGCTGCACGAGGCGACTGCCGTCGCGATGGCCGACGGCTACGCCCAGGCCAGCGGGGTGCCCGCCCACGTCAACCTGCACACCGCCCCAGGCACCGGCAACGGCATGGGCAATCTGGTCACCGCCTGGCACAACAAGACCCCGCTGATCGTCACCGCCGGCCAGCAGACGCGGGAGATGCTGCTCCTCGAACCCCGGCTGGCCAGCCGCCGACCCACCGAGCTACCGCAGCCCTACGTGAAGTGGGCCTACGAGCCGTCTCGGGCGCAGGACATCCCCGCGGCGATGCTGCGGGCGTACGCAACGGCTGTGCAGCCACCGGCCGGGCCGGTCTTTCTCTCCCTGCCGATGGACGACTGGGCCCAGCCGGCCGATTCCCCGCCCGCCCCGCGTACGGTGGCGACCCGGTTCGCCCCGGACCCCGAGCGGTTGACGGAGTTCGTCCGGGTGCTCGCCGGCAGTCGCAACCCGGTGCTCGTGTACGGGCCGGGCGTGGACCGCTCCGGAAGCTGGGCGAGCGCCGTCGCGCTCGCCGAGCGGCTCGCCGCGCCGGTCTGGTCGGCCCCCGCCCCGGAGCGGGCCGTGTTCCCCGAGGACCACCCGCACTTCCGCGGCGTGCTGCCGTACGCGATCGGACCGCTCGCCGACGCGCTGCGCGGACACGACACGGTGCTTGTCGTCGGAGCCCCGGTGTTCCGCTACTACCCGCACGTGCCCGGCGGGCACCTGCCGGACGGCGCCCGGCTGCTGCACGTCACCGACGACCCGGACGAGACCGCGCGCGCCCCGGTCGGCGACAGCCTGCTCAGTGACCCGGGGCTCGCGCTTGCCGCGCTCGTCGACCAGGTGCCACCGAGCGACCGGCCGCCACCCACCCGACGCGACGAACTGCCACCGCCGGAGGTCGGCACCCCACTGAGTGCCGACGCCCTGTTCGCCGCCCTGGCCGCCCACTGGCCGACCGACGGCGTGCTGGTCCAGGAGTCACCGTCCAATCTGTCCGCGCTGCGTCGTCAACTGCGGATCACCCGCCCGGCGTCGTACTTCACGATGGCCAGCGGCGGCCTCGGCTACGGGCTGCCGGCGGCGGTCGGTGTCGCCCTGGCCGAGCGGGACTCCGGGCGGGGTCGCCCGGTGGTGGCAGTGATCGGTGACGGCTCCCTGCACTACTCGGTGCAGGCGCTCTGGACGGCCGCGCGCCTGGCACTGCCGGTGGTGGTCGTCGTCCCGGTCAACAAGCAGTACGCGATCCTCAAGGCGTTCGCCGAGCTGAAGCACACTCCCGGGGTGCCCGGCCTGGACCTGCCGGGGTTGGACGTCGTCGCGATCGCGGCCGGCTACGGCTGCGCCACCGAGGTGGTGGAGACCCCCGACCAGCTCGGGGCGGCGCTCACCGCCGGGCTGCGTGCCGACCGGCCCACCGTGCTGCCGGCGCCGATCAGCACCGACGTGCCCAGCATCCTCTGAGCCGGGTCACCGCGCTGCGATCGTCAGCGGAGCGCCGGTGGAGACGTCGAGCACCGGTCGGGCGCCCAGCGGTGTCGCCAGGGTGGCGGTGACCGGCTCCATCTTCAGCAGGTCGATGCATTCGCCGCTGGCCCGGGTGACGTGCCCGCCGACCACCACGACGTCCGGTCGTTCCCACACCAGGGGCGTGATCCCGGTGTCGCACGCGCCGACGCCGAGCCGCACGGTCAACCGGGCGCCGTCGACGGCGGCCAGGTCCTGGGCCGCCACCAGACCGTCCGGCAGCGGCCGGGTGGGGGCGGCGGGCTCGGGGACGGGGGTGACCGCCGTCGGCGCCACGGCGAGCCGGACCACCGGGGTGGCCAGCTCCTTGATGCTGAACAGCCAGGCCGGAACCTGCGCCACACCCCGGCTCGTGCGCACCGGCACGGCACCGAACGTGACAGCGGTGACGGTGAGCGGGAGACAGGCGGTCTGCGTGCCGCTCGTGGTCCACCCGTCGGGGCCCGGCTCGACGGTGGGGCCGCCGGGGGTGGGCCGGCCCGGCCGCTTCGGTCGCCCCGGGCAGGGCAGTGGGTCACCCTGGTCGAGTTGCCGGTACGCCTCGGCGGCGCTGACCAGCGGCAGCGTCAGCCGTCCGTCCGGGAACTGGATCTCGCCGCCGACCCGGGTGGGGTGAATCGGGACCTGCGCGCTAAACCAGCCGGCTCGGAAGGCCGCCTCGGTCTCGGGCGTGAAGCCGGGGTCGCCGGTGAGCAGGGTCGGCCCCTCCAGCGGCACGTAACCCGTGCGCCAGTCGGGGCCGGGCCGCCACGCCTCCGCGACCTGAGCGGCCCGCTCGTCGAACGCCTCCGTGCCGTCCGTGCGGCTGGGCGGGCCGCCGGCCGGACCGGCACCCGGCGCGGCACAACCCGCAAGAAGCAACAACGGGAGTACGAGCAGCAGGGCCTGTCGACGCATGCCGGTTCGACGTGCCCGCGGACCTGCCGGTTCCCGACCTGGGCTCAGGTTTCGCCGCCCAGATCCGTCTGGTACGCCTCCCAAAGCAGGTCGGCGCCGCGTCGACGGTGCCGGGCCAACCTCCGCAGCAGGTGCCCGGCCCGGTGCCGCAGCTCGTCGGGGTGCGCCCCGGGCCGCTCGGCGATCTGCTGGACCGCCAGGATCGCGGCAACGATCGCGGCGTGCTCCCGGGTCAGCAGCCGCACGCCGTGGTCCAGTCGCGGCGACTGGGTGAGCAACTCCCGGTAGAGGCCGGTGGGGCCTTCGGTGACCCGGACGTGCTCGGCGAAGCCCTGACGCACCGGTCGCAGCCGAAGGAGAACGTCTTCGCGCCAGCGCGGCTCGGTGCTGGTGACGGCGACAGCCCGGCCGAGGGCGTGCACGTCACCGGCGAGGCCGGCCGGGCGCGGCTCGCCGGGTAGTCCGATGGGTGGTGGATCGGCGGGGAGCCCCGCCGGATGCGCGACGCGTGGTCGGGCGACGAGTGACGGCTGCTGGACCGGACCGGTGACCATGGCACCTCCCGCGCGGCGCGCTGCTACCCCATACCGCGATGGTGCGGCTGCCCGGCCCGCTCTGTCCAGGGCCCCGAACCGTCTCTTCTGCCCCGTTGGCCCCGCTGACCTCACGAGCCGCACTGGTGCACAATCCTCAGCCGGTCGACGGACGCTCCGCCAGGCGGTGCAGGTGATCGGCCACGGCGTGCGCCTCGCCGGCCCACTCGTCGCCTGCTCGACCCGTCGTGATGGCGTCGGCAAGCGCCCGCAGCTCGGGCGGCGGCAGGACGGGCAGACCCATGCCGCGCAGGGGGATGGTGACTCCGCGCGTACTCCCCCGGTCGGTCGCCAGGATGGCCCGCACCTGCCGTCCGCCGGCCGGGCCGTCGTCATCAGCCTTGCGGTACGACACCGCGCCGGACTCGACCCGGGCGCTGACGAGGTCGACGGTGCGGGTACGCAGCGCGCCCCGTACCCGCACCCGGCTGCCGTCCAGCCAGGCCGCCGTGCGCAGCACCCGCAGCACCAGATAGAGGCCGAGCAGCACGAAGGGCAGACCACAGAGGCCGATGAACGGGCTCGGACCGGCCTGGTCGGGGTCAGTTGAGTCGCGGAGCGCGGGCGGCAGCAACCCCGGGGGCAGGTCGCGAGCCTCCTCATAGGAGGCGAACGGGTCACCCGGGCCGGTCAGCCGGCGCAGCAACCCGTCGGCGACGAGGGGCAGCGCCACGAACGCCGCGCCGACCGCCACGAGGAGGACGCCGACCACCACCGCCACGACGCGCTGAGCGGGCGACGCGCCGACCGACAGGCGCAACTCCTGGTTGGTCACAGAGGGCAGCGTAAGACCCGCCGCACACGACGAAAGCGCCCCGGCTGGTGGGCCGGGGCGCTTCGTTCGAGGTGGTGGAGGTGCCGGGAATCGAACCCGGGTCCTTCGCCGGTTTGTCAGGGCTTCTCCGAGCGCAGCTCGCTGTGCCTCTACTCGGCCCCACCGCTCACGCGAGCAAGTTGGTGTGACGGGCCCAGTCGCTGATTGATCTCGCCGCACGGACCCCGCGACCGGGTCCGATTGGCCAGCCTCCTAGCTGATGCCGGCTACTGGGACGAAGGCGTTCCCAGACCGACAGACTTAGCTACTCGCCTCAGGCGGCGAGAGCGAAGTCAGCGCGATTGTTATTGGCGCTTATAAGTTCCGACGACCGATTCTCGAGACGACGTCGGCTTCCTCGGCTCGCTTCCCCTGTCGCTGCGTACGAAGTCGAAACCAGTCACCCCCTCGACAGGCCGCCGATGTGGCAGCACTGACAAGACTAACGCCTGCCGCAACAGCTTTCATCCCGAGCCCCGGGCCGGCACGCCGACCCGGACAAAGAGGATGAACTAGTCGTCCATGCCCTTGCCGCGTCGACCGGACACCCGGGCGATCTCCCGGTCCGCGTCACGCTTGGCGAGGTCCTGACGCTTGTCGTACGACTTCTTGCCCTTGGCCAGGGCGATCTCGACCTTGGCCCAGCCGTCGGAGAAGTAGACCTGCAACGGGACGATCGTGAAACCACCCTCGCGGGTCTTGCCGACCAGCTTGTCGATCTCGGCCCGGTTGAGCAGCAGCTTCCGGGTGCGCCGGGGCTCATGGTTGGTCCAGGTGCCCTGGGTGTACTCCGGGATGTGCATCGCGTGCAGGTACAACTCGCCGTCACGTTCCTGCGCGAACGCGTCGACAAGCGACGCTCGCCCCGCCCGCAGCGACTTGACCTCGGTGCCGGTCAGCGCCATGCCCGCCTCGTACGTGTCGAGGATGGCGTAGTCGTGGCGCGCCTTCTTGTTGGAGGCGACCACCTTGCGCCCCTTCTCCCGTGGCATCGGTGCCACCCCCTCTCCTTCGTCAGCGGCCGGGTTCACCCCGGCCGGACAACCGATCATGCTACCCGAATGGTAAGGACCCTCCCGCGCCGTTTATTTCCGGCTGCGGGAGGGTCCTCGGGGGACGACGGGACGACCCGTGCGGTGCCTAGACCCGCAGGTAGAAGCGCAGGGTGATCCAGGCGGTGCCCGCGCTGACCAGACCACCGACGCCGGCCATCACCGGGAAGATGAACAGGATGTCGCCCCAGGTGATCGGCGAGAGCAGACCCTGCAACGCGCTCAACGACCCGTCGAAGAGCAGATACTTCGCCGCGACCAGGGCCACCAGACCCAGCAGTGAACCGATCAGGCCGGCCACCACCGCCTCCAGCACGAACGGCGCCTGGATGAACCAGTTGGACGCGCCGACCAGCTTCATGACCGCCACCTCACGCCGCTTGCTGTACGCGGCCACCTGAATGGTGTTCGCGACGAGCAGCAGGGCCGCGATCGCCATCACGATGGCGGCAGCCAGAGCGATGTTCTGGATCGAGGTGAGGATGTTGAAGATCTTGTCGAGCAGTCGACTCTGGTCGATGATCTCCTCGACACCCGCGGTGTCCTTGTACTGGTCGTAGACGTTCTTGTACTGCTCCGGGTTGTTCAGCTTGAGCCGGAACGCCTCGGGCAGCTGGTCCGGCTTGACCGCGTTCACCAGGTCCGGCGCGTCCTGGTACATCTCCTTGAAGCGCTTGTACGCCTCGTCCTTGTTGACGTAGAGGACATCCTTGACCAGGGGGTCGCTGTCGAGCTTGGTCTGGAGTTCGGTGCGCTCCTGCTCGGTCACCTCCTGGGTCAAGAAGATCGAGACTTCGATGTTCTTGTAGTAGAGGTCCTTCATGTCGTCGACCTGGCGGTACATCAGACCGCTGGCGCCGAGCATGGTCAGCGAGACCGCCATCGTGATGATCATCGCGATGGACATGGTCACGTTGCGCCACAGTCCGACCAGTACCTCGGACAGGACGTATTTCACGCGCATCGGGATTTCCTCCGGGTCTCCGGCATGAGGTGTTCGTCGTCAGGCTGCGCAGGGGTGGAGCGCCGGCTCACCCGTAGACGCCGCGGGCCTGGTCACGCACGATGCGACCGCTCTCGATCTCAACGACCCGGCGGCGCATCTGGTTCACGATGTTGGAGTCGTGGGTGACCATCACGACGGTCGTGCCGGTGCGATTGATCCGGTCCAGCAGACGCATGATCTCGATTGAGGTGTCCGGGTCCAGGTTTCCGGTGGGCTCGTCCGCAAGCAGGATCAGCGGACGGTTCACGAACGCCCGGGCGACGGCGACCCGCTGCTGCTCACCACCGGAGAGCTCGTGCGGGTAGCGGTGCTCCTTGCCACCGAGCCCGACCAGCTCCAGCACCTCCGGCACGACTCGGCGGGCAACCGCCTTCGTCTTGCCGATCACCTCGAGGGCGAACGCCACGTTCTCGTAGGCGGTGCGGTTGGGCAGCAGCCGGAAGTCCTGGAAGACACAGCCGATCGAGCGCCGGAAGTGGGGTCGCTTCCAGGAACGCATCGACGTGACGTCCTTGCCGTTGACGACGACGCGCCCCTTGTTGGGGGCCACCTCGTGCAGCAGCATCTTGATGATCGTGGACTTGCCGGAGCCGGATGGACCGATGAAGAAGACGAACTCGCCCTTCTCGATCGAGACGGACACGTTGTCGAGCGAAGGCCGGGACGCCTTCGGGTACGTCTTCGTCACTTGCTCAAGCTGAATCACGGGTGGTGAGTCTACGCGGTGTGACAACTGAGCCAAGTCCTACGCCCCGCCGAACCGACACGAGTCGTCGAATCAGGCTTCTACCTGGAGATCGACGACGCGCTCCGCCCGCGGGCCGTCACGCACCGTTGCTGGAAAGCTGCCGCTGCTTGCGCCACCGGATGCCCGCCTCGATGAAACCGTCCAACTCGCCGTCGAAGACCGCGCTCGGATTGCCGGTCTCCTGCTCAGTTCGGAGATCCTTCACCATCTGATACGGGTGCAGGACGTACGAGCGCATCTGGTCGCCCCACGAGCCCGCCGCGTTCTCCTTGAGCCCTTCGAGCTTGGCCTGCTCCTCCTGGCGCTTGCGCTCCAGCAGTCGGGCCTGGAGCACCCGCAGCGCGGAGGCCTTGTTCTGCAGTTGGGACTTCTCGTTCTGGCAGGTCACCACGATGCCGGTCGGGATGTGGGTCAGCCGCACCGCCGAGTCGGTGGTGTTGACGCTCTGCCCACCCGGGCCGGAGGAGCGGTAGACGTCGACCCGTACCTCGTTCTCCGGGATGTCGATGTGGTCGGTCTGCTCGGTGACCGGCAGCACCTCGACCCCCGCGAAGCTGGTCTGCCGACGACCCTGGTTGTCGAACGGGCTGATCCGGACCAACCGGTGCGTGCCCGACTCGACGCTGAGCGTGCCGTACGCGTACGGCACCTTGACCGCGAAGGTGGCCGACTTCAGGCCCGCCTCTTCGGCGTACGAGGTCTCGTAGACCTCGGTCGGGTAGCCGTGCCGCTCCGCCCAGCGCAGGTACATCCGCAGCAGCATCTCGGCGAAGTCCGCGGCGTCCACGCCACCGGCGCCGGCCCGGATGGCGACAAGCGCCTCCCGGGAGTCGTACTCGCCGGAGAGCAGGGTGCGGACCTCCATCTCCTGGATGGACTTGGTCAGCCCGGTGATCTCCGACTCGACCTCGGTCAGCACGCCCGGGTCGGCCTCGGCCTCGGCCAGCTCCAGCAGCACCTGGGCGTCGTCGAGGCCGGACCGCAGGCTGCCCAGCTTGTTGATCTCGCCGTTGACGTACGACAGCTGCGAGGTCACCTGCTGGGCCTTCGCCTGGTCGTCCCACAGGTCGGGGGCGGAGGCCTCCTGCTCAAGGCGGGCCTTGTCCTCGTGGAGCCGGTCGAGGTTGAGGACGGCCTCGATGTTTCGCAGGGTTGCGTCGAGTTCCTTGAGCTGTTCGGCGTAATCGGCAGCGGTCACGACAGACAAGCGTACTGTGCCGGACGGGAAGCAGCTCGTTGCCTGTGCGCGAACCCGCTGATCGTCACCCGACGGGGGCGGATTTCAACCACGACAGGGCAGCCCGGTGGTACGCGACGGCGAACTCCAACGCGCTGGCGTCGTAGGTCTCGCCGTCCCGTTTGGCGTTCTTCACCTGTTCCCGGACCTGGGCGAGGGCCTCGGTGTGGTATTCGTTGGCCGAGGCGTACAGGCCCTTGAGCTGGCTGGCGGAGTGCAGGTTGCCGAAGGCCATCCGGAGCGCTATCGGGTTGCGGATGGTGTCCCGCCCCGGGTTCTCCGCGAGCCAGCGGGAGAACGTCCGTTTTCCGCTTGCGGTCAGCGCGTAGGGCTGACTCATCCGCGGGCCCGGCTTGCCGAGCCGCACGAAACCCCGCTCAGCCAGCACCGGCAACTCGCGGTACACCTGACTGCGGGTCATCGACCAGTACGGCGCCAGACGGCGCTCAGCGGCGGCCATCAACTGACCGCCTGTCATCGGGCCCTCGTGGAGGAGGCCGAGCAGGGCCGCCGCCGTAGGGTTGACTCCGGAATCCGCCATGCCCACTACGCTGCCACTTTGCGCACGCGGCGTCCAGGATTTGCCGGTTTGCCACCCGACAGGACTTCCTAAGTGCACTGTCGGCGGCAGACTGTCCGTTGAGGACTATCGATGGATTGGACATTCCGGGCGTCCGCCGGCGGCGTCACACACGCCGCCGGCGGGTCGGCGCCGGTCAGCCCATGTGGGGGTACGTGTGGTCGGTCGGCGGCACGAAGGTCTCCTTGATCGTCCGCGGGGAGACCCAGCGGACGAGGTTGAGCCAGGAGCCAGCCTTGTCGTTGGTGCCGCTGGCGCGGGCGCCACCGAACGGCTGCTGCCCGACCACCGCGCCGGTGGGCTTGTCGTTGATGTAGAAGTTGCCCGCCGCGTACCGCATCCGCTCGCCGACCGACTCGACGACCCGGCGGTCGGTGGCGAACACCGAGCCGGTCAGCGCGTACGGGGCGATCGACTCCGCCTGCGCGACCACGTCGTCGAAGCGGGAGTCGTCGAAGACGTGCACGCCCAGGATCGGCCCGAAGTACTCGGTGGTGAAGGTCTCGTGGGCGGCGTCGCCGCACTCGAAGAGCGTCGGGCGCACGAAGTAGCCGACCGAGTCGTCGGCGGTGCCACCGGCAAGCACCCGGCAGGAGTCGTCGCCGGCGATCAGCTCCAGCGCGGCGGTGTGCCGGGCGAACGCCTTGTCGTCGATCACGGCACCGCCGAAGTTGCCGAAGTCGGCCACGTCACCGTAGGTCAGCGACTCGGTGGTGGCGGCCAGCCGGTCCCGTAGCCCGCCCTCCCAGATCGAGCGCGGCACGTACGCCCGTGAGGCGGCCGAGCACTTCTGGCCCTGGTACTCGTACGCGCCGCGGATCAGCGCGGTGTGCAGAGCGTCCACGTCGGCGCTGGTGTGCGCCACGACGAAGTCCTTGCCGCCGGTCTCGCCGACCAGCCGCGGGTAGCCCCGGTAGCTGGCGATGTTGTCGCCCACGGTCCGCCACAACTGCTGGAAGACCTTCGTCGACCCGGTGAAGTGGATGCCGGCCAGATCCGGGTCGGCGAGAACCACATCGGAGACCTCCTCGCCCCGGCCGGTGACCATGTTGATCACGCCGGGCGGCAGGCCGGCGGCCTCGAACAGCCGCATGGTGAAGTGCGCGGCGAACTGCTGGGTCGGGCCCGGCTTCCAGACCACCGTGTTGCCCAGCAGGGCCGGCGCCGACGGCAGGTTGCCCGCGATGGCGGTGAAGTTGAACGGGGTGACCGCGTAGACGAAGCCCTCCAGCGGGCGGTGGTCGAAGCGGTTCCAGACGCCGGGCGAGGACGCCGGCTGCTCCTCGATCAGGCGGCGCGCGAAGTGCACGTTGAACCGCAGGAAGTCGATGAACTCGCACGCCGCGTCGATCTCCGCCTGGATCGCGGTCTTCGACTGACCGAGCATGGTGGCGGCGTTGAGAGTGTCCCGCCAGGGACCGGCGAGCAACTCGGCGGCACGCAGGAAGATCGCGGCGCGCTCCTCGAAGGGCAGCGCCCGCCACATCGGCGCGGCGTCCTTGGCCGCCTTGGTCGCGGCGCGGGCGTCGTCGTGGGTGGCGTGCCCGGTCACCCCCAGCACATGGGCGTGCTTGTGCGGCTGCACCACGTCGATCGGGTCACCGCCGGCCATCCGCTGCTCACCGCCGATGGTCATCGGCAGGTCGATGCGCTCGGCGGCGAGCTCGCTCAGCCGCCGCTGGAGCCGGTCCCGGTCGGGGCTGCCCGGCTCGTAGTTGCGAACCGGCTCGTTGCGCGGCTCGGGAACGGAGAACACGGCATCCATCAAGGCTCCTGGCGATCTCGACAGCAGTGGCGAAACCGGACCCGCGGGCACCGACCGGGTAGCCGGACACCGGACGCCGCACGGGAGTGCCGGGCAGCGGCGGGACCTCCCGAGATTGTCCCATGACGGCCCGCACGGCCCACCTCCGCCACCGCTTCGCGCCAAGGACCGCCCTACTACTCCTCCCCTTACCGATCGGCCTCGATCCGATGACCCGCCGCAGGTCGCGCCGCCCCCTGGCCCCGGCACCCTCCGGCCACGTCGATGGCACGCCCGTCGAGCCCGACCCGTCGCCGCCCCGCCCGGGCACCTCCGGGCAGCGGGGTCCCGGCGGGCCCGTCGGAGCCTCCGCCGTCCCGGGGCGGCGGGCCGCCCAGCGGACCCGCGTACCCTGAATGGTCGGTGACCTGCCGCCTCGAAGGGGAGACGATGACCAAGCAGCCCGGCCGCGTCCCGGCCGCCGAGTCGGACGAGCCGGCGGTCGACGCGGCAAGCGCCAACGGTCGCCCGCTTCCCGCTCCCGGCGCCGCAGTGCTCGCGCTGCTGGCGCTCGGGTGGCTGGCCGCCATGCTCTGGTCCACCCGGGAGGCCATCACCTCGGCGGCGGCCGGGGTCACCGCGCTCAGCCTCTCCGCGTTCGCCCTGCCCGGGGTGATCTCGGCCTCGCTGGTGGCCGGGGCGGCCGTCGCGCTGGCCGGCGGCAACCTGCTGGCCCGCCGGTACGGCGACTGGGCCACCCTGCGCTTCGCCGGAGCGATCGGCGGCGGAATGCTCGTCGGGCTCGCCGCCGCGCTGGCCATCAACCTCACCTACTTCGACACGTCCACGACCAACGTGATCGCCGGCACCACGGCGGCCGCGGCGATCATCGGGGGCGCGCTCGCCGGCGCGCGGACCGCCCCGGCGATCGGCGCGGTGGTCACCGCCGCGCTGGGCACGCTGATCTTCGTGGTCGCGTTCAGCCCCGCCCGGGACCCGCTGTTCGACCTCTTCGGTGCCGGCGACAGCCAGGAATCGCTTGTCAACGCGGCGAAGTGGGTGTCCCGTACCGAGTCGCTCGTCGCCGGGCTGCTCGCCGGTCTCCTGGCCTTCGGCTACCTCACCTGGGCACGGCGTCGAGCCGTCCGCCGCGACCCCGAGGCTCCGACGCTGCGCTGGCCGGCGTACCTGCTCGCCGGCGCCGGCCCGGGGCTCCTCCTGCTGCTCGCCGAGGTGATCATCCGGATCGGCGGCCGGTCGCTGCTCGACCTCGCCAGCGCGCTCAGCGAGGCGGACGCGGTGGCGCAGACCTCGCTTGGCACCTCGCGGGTGGACAACGGCATCTGGGTGCTCTTCGTGGGGGCGCTGACCGCGCTCATCGCGTTCGGACGCACGCTCAGCCCGGCCCACAGTGACGACGACGAAACCGTCGACGCCCCGAGCCCGGTAACGGCCGAGGTCGACCCGGAGGACGACAAGCCGGGCTACGCCGAGGAGTACGACGAGGACCAGGCCGAGACGCGCGACGCGAACCCTGCGAAGGCCGACCCCGCTCGCTGACGCCCGACGCGCTTCCCGGGCCGGTGGCCGGCTCCGGCTGACGTGGCCTGGCGGCGCTCGACTCCGGCTGGCGTGCCCGGGGTCCGGGGGGTCAGTCGGCTGCGGAGAGCAGCTGGTCCAGCTCTGTCACGTCGTACCACTCCAGCTCGTGGTCCTCGGCGCCGTCGACGGTGAACTGGGCGTCGGGGTCCCCGGCGGCCGCCTCGGCCACCACGTCGACCGCCGCGCCGACCTCCTCGACCGCGTCCGTGCCGTCCACGTGGATGGCCGCGACGGCACCCACCGGCACGGGGCCCGTCAACGTCACCGTGCTGGAACCCGGCTCACCGTCGCCGCGCCCGACCGCCCCCGACGGCAGGTCGACCGAGACGACGACGCGACGGCGGGGAGCGGTCGGGTCGGCCCGGAGCAGGTGCAGGGCGTCCTGGGCAGCCCGGGTGAACGCCACGTACTCCAACTCCTCCTCGTCGCCCTCGGCGTACCACTCGCGCAGCGCCGGGGTCACGGCATGCGCCTGGTCCGCGGAGAGCCCTTCCTCACGCAGCCGGGCCAGCATCGGTACGGTCGCCGGCACGTACACCCGGACAAGCTGGTCGGTCACCGGTCGTCTCCCCGCGTCGTCCTCCACCGGCGGCCGCCGGCACGGGCGCAGATCTTGCCGCACGCCCTGACCGTCATACACCCCGCCTCCGGCTGGTGGAAGTTTCCAGCCGGTGTGTCCCGCTCGGTCGGCCTCGCCACCGGCCCGGCCCGGTACTGGGCGGTCGGGGCTGTCGGTGGCAAACTGAGCCAAACGACGTCAACTCCGGGGGTCCCTGTGGAGCCGAGGTTCCTGCTGCTCTCCGACGTGGCGGCCGAGCTCAACGTGTCGGACTCGCAGGTCTACCACATGGTGCGCAGCGGCGAGCTGCCCGCGATCAAGATCGGCGGGCGCGGCCAGTGGCGGGTCGAGCGCGCGCGCCTGGAGGAGTACATAGCGCGCAAATACGACGAGACCGCAGTGTGGGTGCAGAGCAACCCGCTCGTCGACCGCGATCCCGAGTAGCCGACAAGCCCAACCAGCCGGCCGTGGCCGTGGCCGTGGCCGCAGCTTGATCCACTCGGTTGCACGACTTGATCCGCTCGGTTGCGCGGCTTGATCCACTCGGGTTTGCGGAAGTCGGGGTGTTGGGGTCGCGGGGATGCCGCGATATCAAGGAACCCGAGTGGATCATGCGTTTTGTTGGGCGGAGGCTGCCTCAAAGCCATTGACCGAGGCAACTCTGTCGCTCAGAATCGAGCTTGTCAAAGGCAAACGTAGGCAAACGCAAGATCGAGAGGGTCTCTGATGAGCGGAGCGCGACCCGGTCCTTCCCGCCCGCCCGTGCGGCTGCGCCCCGTCCCGCCCTTCGACCCGCCGTACGTCGACGAGACCGAAGGGTCGTACTGGCCGGCACCGACCGACGGTCAGCTCGCCCTCGACCTCTTCGCCTCCACCCGTCCCAGCCCCATCCGGCAGTCGGAGCGGCGAGCGAACCTGCGCCCGGTCCCCAGCCGGTCCACCACCACCCACCCGGTCTCGTTGCCGCCCGCCACCACTCCGGAATCCACCCGAGCCGCGCACCGCTTCGTCGGCACCTGCCTGGAGGTGGTCAACGGATACCGCTCGCCAACCCAGGTGCGAGCACTGCTCGACCCGGCCCGAGCAGGCGATTTGCTGACCGAACTTGCCCGCGCATCCGGCCGGGCCGGGTCATCCCGCCGGCGCGCCGGTCGACCACTGGTCCGACTGCTACGCCTGCGAGTCTGCGAGCCCCGAGAGGCCGCGGTGGAGGCGGCGGCAGTCCTCACCGGCGCGGGCGGGCGAAGTTGGGCGATAGCCCTGCGCCTCGAGCATCGCCGGGGCCGCTGGCTGTGCACCGCCCTGCACGTGCTCTGACCACCCCACCCATCCCCGCTGGCCCCATCGCTCAGTCGGGGTTGGAGACACCGACGGGCCCCGGCCTGGTCGGCCGGGACCCGTCGGTCAGACGCTGTCGGTGCAGGAGGCGTCGGTCAGTTGCCGCCGTTGGGGGCGCCGTGGCAACGCTTGTACTTGCGGCCCGAGCCACAGGGGCACGGCGCGTTGCGGGACGGACCGTTGCTCGCCTCGGCCTGGTTCGGAGCCGATCGACGGGCACCTGCCGACGGGAGGGCCGGCCCGCGCAGCCCGGATGCCGGCCGCTGCGGAGCGGACGGGGCGCTCTGCCCCGGCGCCGCCGGAGCACCCTGGGCCGGTCGGCCCACGCCAAGCGCCGGAGCCTGCTGCTCGGCCTGCTCCACGGCGACCGCGCCCGGGCTGGCCTCACCGTCGATGGTGGGCGCCGAGTATTGCAGGCCCTGCCGCCGCGGCGCCTGGTTGAGGCCCTTGGCCCGGATCTCCACCGGCTTGTCGAGCAGCGTGACCTCGTCGGCCCCCGCCTCCGGCTCCGGTTCGGTCACCTGGACGTCGACGTTGTAGAGGAAACCGACGGTCTCCTCCTTGATGCCGTCCATCATGGTGGCGAACATGTCGAAGCCCTCGCGCTGGTATTCCACCACCGGGTCGCGCTGGGCGTACGCCCGGAGGTTGATGCCCTCCTGGAGGTAGTCCATCTCGTAGAGGTGCTCGCGCCACTTGCGGTCGATGACCTGGAGCAGCACCATCCGCTCGAGTTGGCGCACCCCCTCGGTGCCGAGTTGCTCCTCACGCCGGTCGTACGCGGCGTTGGCGTCGTCCCTGAGGCGGGCGACAAGGAAGTCGGCGTCCATGCCGGCGCGGGAGCCGCCGGCCTCCTCCTCCAGCTCCTCGATCGTGACGCCGACCGGGTAGAGCTGCTTGAGGCTGGACCAGAGCTGCTCGAGGTCCCAGTCTTCGCCGTAGCCGTCGGAGGTGGCGCCCCGAACGTACGCCTCGACGGTTTCGTCGATCATGTTGCGGACCTGGTCGGATAGGTCTTCGCCGTTGAGCACCCGGAGCCGCTCGGCGTAGACGACCTGGCGCTGCTTGTTGAGCACCTCGTCGTACTTGAGCACGTTCTTGCGGATCTCGGCGTTCTGGCCCTCGATCTGGGCCTGGGCGCTCTTGATCTGCCGGGTGACCATCTTCGACTCGATGGGCACGTCCTCCGGGATGTTGAAGCGCTCCATCACCGCCTCGACGGCTCCGGCCCGGAAGCGCCGCATCAGCTCGTCCTGGAGGGACAGGTAGAAGCGGGACTCGCCCGGGTCACCCTGCCGGCCGGCACGACCGCGGAGCTGGTTGTCGATTCGCCGGGACTCGTGCCGCTCGGTGCCCAGCACGTAGAGACCACCGGCGGCCGAGACCTCGTCCGCCTCGGCGTCGCAGGCCTGCTTCCAGGTGGGAAGGACCTCCTCCATCGCCTTGGCGTACTCTTCCTCGTTTTCCAGCGGGTCGAGGCCACGCTGGCGCAGCTCGCTCGCGGCGAGGAACTCGGCGTTGCCGCCGAGCAGGATGTCGGTGCCGCGGCCGGCCATGTTGGTGGCCACGGTGACCGCGCCCTTACGCCCCGCCTGGGCGACGATCTCGGCCTCCCGTGCGTGGAACTTGGCGTTCAGCACGTTGTGCGGGATGCCACGGCGGCGCAGCAACTGGGAGAGGATCTCGGAGTTTTCCACCGAGACGGTGCCCACGAGCACCGGCTGGCCCATCTGGTGCCGCTCGGCGATGTCCTCGATGACGGCGTTGAACTTGGCCTTCTCCGTCTTGTAGATGACGTCCGGCCGGTCTTCGCGAACCATCGGGCGGTGGGTCGGGATGGTCACGACGCCGACCTTGTAGACCTTGTTGAACTCGCTCGCCTCGGTCTGCGCCGTACCGGTCATGCCGGACAGCTTCTCGTAGAGGCGGAAGTAGTTCTGGAGGGTGATGGTGGCCAGGGTCTGGTTCTCCTGCTTGATCTCCACCCCCTCCTTGGCCTCGATCGCCTGGTGCATGCCCTCGTTGTAGCGACGGCCGTGCAGGATGCGACCGGTGAACTCGTCGACGATCAGGACCTCACCGTCGCTGACGATGTAGTCCTTGTCGCGCTTGTAGAGCTCCTTGGCCTTGATGGCGTTGTTGAGGTAACCGACCAGCGGGGTGTTGACCGACTCGTAGAGGTTGTCGATGCCGAGCCGGTCCTCGACCTTGGCGACACCCCGTTCGGTGACCGCGATGGTGCGCTTGGAGTGGTCGACCTCGTAGTCACCCTCGCCGTCGGTGCCGGGCTGGAGCCGGGCCACCACGCCGGCGAACTCGCCGTACCAGCGGGCGGAGTGCTCGGCCGGGCCGGAGATGATCAGGGGGGTGCGGGCCTCGTCGATCAGGATGGAGTCGACCTCGTCGACCACCGCGAAGTTGTGGCCGCGCTGCACCAGCTCGTCCTTCGACCAGGCCATGTTGTCGCGCAGGTAGTCGAAGCCGAACTCGTTGTTGGTGCCGTAGGTGATGTCGCACTCGTAGGCGGCCTTGTGCTCGCTTGCCGGCCGGTTGGGCAGCACCACGCCGACGGTCAGCCCGAGGAACTCGTGCACCCGGCCCATCCACGCCGCGTCACGCTGGGCGAGGTAGTCGTTGACCGTGATCACGTGGACGCCCTTGCCGGAGAGCGCGTTGAGGTAGACGGCCATGACCGAGGTCAGCGTCTTGCCCTCACCGGTCTTCATCTCGGCGATGTTGCCGAAGTGCAGCGCCGCGCCGCCCATCACCTGGACGTCGTACGGACGCTGGCCGAGCACCCTGGCGGCCGCCTCGCGGGCCACCGCGAACGCCTCCGGCAGCAGGTCGTCGAGGGTCTCGCCCTCGTCGAGCCGCTCCCGGAACTGTTCGGTCATGCCGGCCAGTTCCTCGTCGGTGAGGTTGACGTAGTCGTCCTCGATCGAGCTGACGGCGGCAGCGATGGCCTTGAGCCGGCGCACCATGCGGCCCTCGCCGGCGTTAAGGACCTTTTCCAGAATCGACACGGATCAACGCTCCCCTAGACAGTCTCGAACCATCGTAGGCGCTCCACCGGCGCGATGGTCACTGGTGGCGGTGCTCGACCCCGCCGAACCCGACATAACTCGCGTCCTGCACACGCCCCAAACGTTATCCGGTTACGCCGTCGGCGAACGCTGCGGCAGGATGCACGGGTGGAGCCCGTAGAGATCATCGAGGACGGCGTGCTGCTGCGGCCCTGGCGAGAGACGGATGCCGAGGCCGTGCACCGAGCCTGCCAGGACCCGGACATCCAGCGCTGGACCACCGTACCGCGCCCGTATCGGCCGGAACACGCACACGGATTCGTCACCGAGATCAGCCGGAAGGCCTGGGCCAAGGGCACCGGGGCGCCGTTCGCGGTCTGCGACCCGAGCACCGGCGAGGTGTGGGGTTCCAGCGGGCTGATTTCGATCGACGGAAACGGCACCGGTGAGGTCGGCTACTGGACGGCGCCCTGGGCGCGCGGTCGGGGCGTGATGGTCCGGGCCACCCGGGCGGTGGCCCGCTGGTCCTTCGACACCCTCGGGCTCCGTCGGCTCATCTGGCAGGCCGAGGTGGGCAACCACGCCTCCCGGCTGGTGGCCCTGCGGGCCGGTTTCCGGGTCGACGGCCGGTTGCGGCTGGCCGACCCGGCGCTGCACGCCAGCGCGGACGGCTGGATCGGCTCGCTGCTGCCCGGTGAGGTGCCCGCCGCCGGGACGACGGGTCCGGCCGGCCCGGGCACCCTCGCCGCCCGGCGGGCCGCTGTCTTCGGCCGTCCGCAGCCCGTGCTGTTCGCCGAGACCGGGGCCGGTGAGCTGCGGCTGCGGCCGATGGAGGAGCAGGACCTGGACGCCGTCGTGCAGACCTGTCGGGACCCGGAGACCATCCGCTGGACGACCGTGCCGGATCCGTACGAGCGCGCCGACGCGCTGGGGTACCAGACGTACAGCCGCGACGCCTGGGCTCGGGGGGACGCCGCCTGCTTCGTGATCGCCGACTCCGACGACAGGTACGCCGGCTCGCTCGACCTGCGGCTCTCCCCCACCGACCCGCTGGTGGCCGACGTCGGCTTCATGACGGCACCGGCCGCCCGGGGCCGGGGCCAGCTGTCCGCCGCGCTGGTCGCGCTCAGCGCCTGGGGCTTCAGCACCCTGGGCCTGGCGCGGATCGAGTGGAGGGCGAACGTCGGTAACAATGCCTCCCGTCGGGCGGCCGAGAAGGCGGGTTTCCTGGTCGAGGGGACCGCCCGGGGCGCTGTGCAGCACCGGGGCGAACGGGTGGACGTGTGGGTCGGGGCGCTACTCGCCAAGGACCTCGGATGACACTGCGACAGGTCGTCGAGGCGCACGGGGTGCGGCTCCGCCCGTTCCGTGCCGAGGACAGCGCCGACGTCGTCGACGGCTGCGCGGACCCGCTGACCCAACGGTTCGTGTCGAACCTGCCCGTGCCGTACACCGAGACGGATGCCCGCTTGTGGATCGACGTCGGCGCTCCGGCGGCCTGGACCGGCGGCGGCGCGGCGTATGCCATCGCGGACCCCACCACCGACCGGCTGCTGGGTGCGGTGGGGCTGAACGACCCGGTGCCCGCCCGGGGGCAGCTGGAGATCGGCTACTGGGTCCGGCCGTCGGCGCGCGGACGCGGGCTGGCCACCGCGGCGACGCGTGCGCTGAGTGACCACGCGTTCGCCACCGGGACGGCCCGACTGGAGTTGCTCACCGAACCGGAGAACGGCTCGAGCCAGCGGGTCGCGCTGGCGGCCGGCTTCCGCCACGAGGGTCTGCGTCGGTCGGCTGGCGCGTCCCGGGACGGGGGTCGGCATGACCTGCTGGCCTGGGTACGTGTGGCCGGTGATCCGCCCGGCCCGGCCGCCCGGCTCCTGCCCGACCTGCCCGGCGGGGTGCTCACCGACGACGTGGTGGCGCTGCGCCCGCTCGGGCCGGACGACGCGACGATGATGTACCGGCTGCACAGCCGACCCGAGGTGGTGGCGAACCAGGCGCCGCCGGTGCCGCCGACGCGCGAGGCGATGGAGCGGCGTTGTCGGCTCGCCGGCAGCGGATGGTTGACCGGCGAGATCGCCCGGCTGGTGGTCACGGATGTGGCCAGCGGAGAGCCCGTGGGCAGTTGCGGCCTGTCGTACACCGATGTGGCCGCCGGCGAGGCGTCGGTCGGCTACGCGTTGCTTCCCGACTGGCGCGGCCGGGGGTACGCCACACGGGCGGTCCGGTTGCTCGCGGGCTGGGCGTTCGGCCCGGCCGGTATCGCCCGGCTGTCGGCCGGGACGGTGCCGGACAACACGGCGTCGCACCGGGTGCTGGAACGGGTCGGGTTCCAGCGCGAGGGCCTGCAACGTGGTCGGCTGCCGGGGCTGGCCGGCACCCGACTGGACGACCTGACGTTCGCGTTGCTCCCCGCCGACCTGGGTTGACAGGTGTCGTGGGGCTGCGGTGGGAGTGCCCACCGCAGCCCCACGAACTGCCGGTCAGGTGGCGAGGGAGATGATGCCGTAGTCGTAGGCGTGACGTCGGTAGACGACGCTGGGCCGGCCGGACTCCTTGTCCTGGAACAGGTAGAAGTCGTGGCCGACGAGCTCCATCTCGAAGAGCGCGTCGTCGATGGTCATCGGCTCCGCCGGGTGCACCTTCTCCCGGGCGATGTGCCACGGCTGGTCGTCGTGCTCCTCTTCGACCCGCTCCGCGACCGCGGTGCCGGCGCGAGCGCCGTCAGTCGGCGCGCTCAGCGCGGGGGCGACCAGGTCCGCGACCGGCAGGCCTGCGGTGGCCTCGGCGACGGAGATCGGCGCGTGCCGGCCCCGGTGTACGCGGCGACGGTCGGCCGCGCGGCGCAGCCGGGTGTCGAGCTTCGCGATGGCCGCGTCGAGCGCGCTGTAGAAGTCGTTCGTGCAGGCCTCGGCCCGAATGACCGGGCCCCGGGAAACGCAGGTGATCTCCACCCGCTGGCAGTGGTCGGCCTGGCGCGGATTGCGCTCGTGAAACAGCTCGACATCGACGCGAATAAGTTTGTGGTCGTAGCGTTCGATCTTCGCGAGTTTCTCGGCTACGTGTACCCGGTAATGGTCCGGCACTTCGACGTTTCGGCCCTTGACCACGATGTCCACGTGACCTCCCTTGTTCGGACGGTCTTCGATCCGGTTTACCCGGCCGCGCGCCGTGGGGGGACCCGCTGGCGTCGACCGGTTGGTACGGCTACGCCTCCTCTCACCGCCGGGGGCGGTTGGAACGACCTCCTACCCCCGACAGCGAAACGCTAACTCTTGTTTGCCCGGCAGTCACCCCATGTTGCCGAGACGGCCCAGAATTTTTCGCAGCTCGTACACCAATGGGTGAAACGGAAACACGATCGGTTACAACTGGTGTCTTTTCTCGGTCGCCGCGAGCACCGCCGCAACCCTCGGTCCCCATCCCGTCGCGGTCAGCACCCTGCTCGCGGCGGCGAGGGTCACGCCGGTGGTGACGATGTCGTCGAGAAGCACCACGACCGGCGGCGCGGCCGCGGCACGGCCCCGGACCGGCCCGGTCGAGCGGGGCCGGAAGGCCGCCTCCGCCGCTGCCGCCCGTCCGGCGCTGTCCAGCGTGACCGAGTCGGGCCGGGGCAGCGCGCGCAGCGGACGGCACACCCGTGCGGCCCAACCGCCCCGGTTGAGCCGGCTCGCGCAGTGCCGGGCCAGCCGGTCGAGGTGGTCCCCGTAACGGGACCGGGCCGCCGCCGCCGTGTCCGGGACCGGCACCAACGCCAGCGGACGGGGCTCACCGACGGCCGCCGCGACGACCTCGGCGAGCAGGGCGCCGAGCGGGCGGGCGAGGCCGTGTCGGCCGTGCTCCTTGTACGCCAGCAGTGCCTCGCGCAGCGGACCCGCGTACGGGCCGAGCGCCACGCAGGACGGCAGGCCCGGCGGGGCGGGAGTGGGGCGGACCGCCCGTGGCCGCAGGTCGCCGAGTGCCGCGACGCAGGTTGGGCAGACCCCGTGCCGCAGACCGGGGCGGCGCTCCCGACAACCGGCGCAGTCGGCGGGCAGCACCAGATCGGTGAGGTCCGCCCAGAGCCCGCCCATGGTGTCAGTAGAGGAAGAACGGCGCCGACGGGTTGCTGGGCCGTACGCCGGCCGGCACCGGAGCGATGCCGCGCACCCGGCCGGGCTCGATCCGTTCGAACGGGCTGCTGCGGTAGGCCACCCCGTTCGCCTCGTACATGTAGGCCCCGCTGGGCACCCGGACGCTGCGGTTGCTCGGGTACGCGGTCAGGTGGTTGACCTTGGCGCCGAGGTCGGTCCTCAGCGGCGTCTCCAGGGCGCCGTCGACACTGATCTCGTAGACCGCCGGCTGACCGACCGACCCGGCCACCACCAGCTGGTCCTCCCTGCCCCAGTCGACGGCCGTGGGGTTGGTCAGCGAGGTGACCAGCTCTCGGGGCGGG
Organism: Micromonospora sp. NPDC003944; assembly: GCF_053605225.1. NCBI lineage: Bacteria > Bacillati > Actinomycetota > Actinomycetes > Micromonosporales > Micromonosporaceae > Micromonospora > Micromonospora sp. NPDC003944. Next base: position 16,912 of record NZ_JBSGIV010000012.1, on the reverse strand, counting down.
CCGATGGAGACCCCGCCGCCGTCGAGGTTGACCGCGGCGACGTAGAGCCGGCCGCCGACGATCAGCGCGACCCGCTGGCCGTCCAACGCGGTGGCCACCGCGGTGACCTCGGCGGAGGGCAGGTTGAGCGGCACCGGGTACATCCGGGCCGCGTCGTCGAACCGGTAGAGATGCCCGTCGGCCACCACCAGGCCGCGGCCGGGGCGGTCGTCGACGGTACGCAGCCAGACCGGCCGGCTGATGGAGGAGTACTCGGTGCCGCTGCGGCTGAGCACGGAGACCGGGTCGGCACCCGTGCCCACGGCGAGTCGGTACCTGTTCTTGTTGCTGCCGGTGACCACCATCGCCGCGAGGATCCGCCGGTCCTTGGCCAGCCCGAGACCGGCGGAGACGACGTTGCGGTTGACCTCCGGCGACAACGGCACCGTGCCGCTGGGCTCGCCTTCGAAGTCGAGCGGGTGGATCGCGCCGTCGTACACCCCGAACCGCTGCGGGCTGGCGGCGTGCGGGTAGAGCTGTTCGGACTCTCGTCGCTCGCCCAGGTCGACCACGGGTTGCGCGTTGTTGCGGATCTTCAACTCGAGTTTGCCGGACAGGTCCCCCAACGACCAGGCGATCTGCGTGATCAACTGGTCGATCCCGTTGCGGTCGTCACCGGACATGTCCAGGTTGACCTCCCACCGACCGTTGCCGCCGGTGGCGTTGTTGATCAGCTCGGTGCGGTCCGGTAGCCCGACGACCCCCGGGCGCAGCCAGTCGGAGGGACCGCCGACAAGCCACTTCACCACCTCGTTGACGCGCCGCTCGACCGGCACCGCCTGCGGCCGGTAGCGCTGGTCGGGCACCAGGCGGCTGCGGTCCGAACTCCAGAAGTAGATCGTCTCGTCCTGGTAGTACTGCCGAAGCGCGGTGTCGGTCAGCAGCAGCACGTTTGGCGGGTTGATGACGTACAGGCCGGCCCGGTCGTCGTTGACGCCGCCGTTGAACGACGCGCTGCGCAGACCGAACTCGTACTCCGTCTCGGTCGCCACCGGCGGGGCCAGGGTGCCGTTGGCCCGCAGCACACCGATCTGCTGCACGGTGATCTTCACGGTCGTCGTCGAGTCGCTGTTGAGGGTGTAGACGGCCTCGCGCAGCCGGACCACGGTCAGCGCGACCTCGCTGCCCTTCTTGTCCTGCAGGCGGATCTTGTCCTCCGGGGCGAGGAACGCCTTGACCCGCTCGTACGCCCGGTCCGGCTCGCCGGCGGCGGCGGACAGAAAGTTGCGGACGAACGCCTCGTTGACGCTGCCGCTGGCCGTACGCGTCGGTGGCTCACTGCCCCGACTGATCACACCGGCCTCGGTCGCGGCGCCGCCCTTGCCGTCCACCCGCACGTCGGACGACGCCGGGATGCCGCAGCCGGCGCCCAGCAGCACCACCACGCCGAGGGCCCCGAGCAGAGTTGGCCGTCTCATGAGCGCACCTCCGTCCGCTTGCCGTCCCCGGTCGGGGCCGGGCCGATCGCCAATGCCCCGCCGGTGCCGGGACCGATGGCCAGCGGGCCACCGTCGCGGGGACCGCCGAACGGCAGCGCCGCGTCGGCCGGCACCAGCCGCAGCGGCGAGGTGGTCAGCCGGTCGCCGGCACGCGCCGGCAGGGTGAGCCGGAACTGCGCGCCCTGCCCGGGAGCGCCCCAGGCCTCCAACCAGCCGCCGTGCAGCCGCGCGTCCTCCAGGCTGATCGACAGGCCCAGCCCGGTGCCGCCGGTCTGTCGAGCGCGGGACGGGTCCGCCCGCCAGAACCGGTTGAACACCAACTTCTCCTCGCCCACCTTCAGCCCCACCCCCCGGTCCCGGACGGTGATCGCCACGGCGGTCTCGTCGATGCCGAGGGTGATCAACACCGGGCGGGCCTCCCCGTGCTCGACGGCGTTGCCGACCAGGTTGCGCAACACCCGCTCGACCCGGCGCGGGTCGACCTCGGCGATCACCGGAGTGCCCGGCAGGTCGAGTTCGATCGGTACGCCCACCCGCTCGGCCAGGCCGGCCAGCCGGTCGACCACCCGGTGCACCACCGGCACCAGATCGGTCGGCTCGGAGTCCAGCATGGCGAAGCCGGCGTCGAACCGGCTGATCTCCAGCAGGTCGGTGAGCAACTCCTCGAATCGATCCAGCTCGGCCTGGAGCAGCTCGGCGCTGCGGGCGACCGCCGGGTCGAACTCGTCGCGCTCAGCGAAGATCAGGTCGGCGGCCATCCGGACCGTGGTCAACGGCGTACGCAGTTCGTGGGAGACGTCGGAGGTGAAGCGGCGCTGCAACCGGGACATCTCTTCGAGCCGCAGGATCTGCCGTTGCAGGTTGGTGGCCATCTGGTTGAACGACGCGGCGAGCAGGGCGAGGTCGTCCTCGCCGTTGACCACCATCCGCTGGTCGAGCAGACCGGCGGAGAGCCGCTGGGCGGTGCGTGCGGCGACCCGGACCGGGTTGACCACCAGCCGGGTGACGAGCGCCGCGAGCAACCCGAGCAGGATCACCAGGGCGACCCCGGTGGCCACCACCGTGGCTCGGGCGTCGGCGGCGGTGACGTCCTGCCGGCCCAGCGGCACCAGATAGTAGAGCTCGATCTGACCGAAGCGGGTGGGCACCGGTGAGCCGTAGACCAGGTACTTGGTGGTCTCGCCGGTGAGTCGCCCGGTGCGGATCTGGCTGGCCACCTTGCCGTCCGCGATCGCGGCCCGCAGCTCGGGGCTGATCAGCGACTGGACGTTCGCGGACGGCGAGGTGCGCGTCTGGATGTCGTTGGGGTAGTCGGCGGCGGTGATCGCCACGATCACCCCGCTGGTCTGCTGGGGGTCGCCGCCGGCCAGGTAGTTGACGGTGCCGTCGATGGTCTCTTGGAGCTGCGCCTCCTGCGGCTGCCCGTAGAACGAGACCTGCTTGGCCGCGTAGCTGGCACCGCTCGTCACCCGCTGCCGGACGTCACTGCGGGCGCTGTCGAGCAGGATGGTGGTGATCTTGTCCGCGATGAGGAACGCGAAACCGCCGACAAGCAGGCTGGACGCGACAAGCGTGATGGTCACCACTCGCACCTGGAGCGAACGGCGCCAGGTCTGGTGCGCCCGACCCACCATCCGGGCGACCCGGCCACTCACCGCACGCCAGAACTCCCCGCTGGCGCCGGGCCGGCGGGGAGTCGCGCTCGGGGAGGGTGGGGGTGGCGAGGTCGACACAGTGTGACCAGGCTATCCGGTCCCTGCCTTGTAGCCCACGCCCCGCACGGTGAGGATGATTTCCGGCCGCTCCGGGTCCGGCTCGATCTTGGCCCGCAACCGCTGGACGTGCACGTTGACCAGCCGGGTGTCGGCCGCGTGCCGGTAGCCCCAGACCTGCTCGAGCAGCACCTCACGGGTGAAGACCTGACGTGGCTTGCGGGCGAGGGCGACCAGCAGGTCGAACTCCAGCGGAGTCAGCTTCACCTCCTCGTCGTTGCGGCTCACGGTGTGCGCCGGCACGTCGATGGTGATCTGGTTGTCGGGTGGCCCGATGGTGAGCATCTCGGGGGCCACGTCCTCGCCCCGACGCAGTCGGGCCCGCATCCGGGCCACCAGCTCCTTGGGCTTGAACGGCTTGACCACGTAGTCGTCGGCACCGGACTCCAGGCCGAGCACGACGTCGACGGTGTCGCTCTTGGCGGTCAGCATGACGATGGGCACGCCGGACTCCGCCCGGATCGACCGGGCGACGTCGATGCCGCTCATGCCGGGAAGCATCAGGTCAAGCAGCACGATATCGGGACGACTGTCGCGAAAAGCGGCCAACGCCCGCTCGCCGTCCGCCACAAACGAGGGCAGGAAACCCTCACTGCGCAGCACGATGCCGAGCATCTCGGCGAGCGCGGGGTCATCGTCGACCACCAGTACGCGGGCTCTCATGGGATTAATATTGCATCCTCATTCAGTTCGGTGGGACCGGCGTCCGCCGGTAATGCTTCTCGCCGCCGTGGGCAGGCTGCCACCATGATCCCCCTTCGGCGCCGTCCGGCGCCACCACAGGCTGCGGCGATCCGGCTGTCGCCATCCGGACGACGGTCAGCCGAACAGCCCACGCCCCCAGTGGTCCCCGCCGTCGCGTACCCCGGGCGGGCAGGCGAACACGCCGCTGGAGACGTGGCGCAGGTACTCGTTCATGACGTCGTGCCGCGCCAACTGGGTCTGGATCGGCACGAACTGGCGGCGCGGATCACGCTGGTAGGCGATGAAGAAGAGGCCCGCGTCGAGCCGGCCGAGACCGTCCGAGCCGTCGACGAAGTTGTAACCCCGGCGCAGCAGCTGGGCGCCGCCGTTCCGGCTCGGGTGGGCAAGCGCGACATGGGCGTGCTCGGCGATCACCGGCTTTCCGTCCGCACCCCGCGCGGCGAAGTCGAGCTCGTCGAACTCGTCGCTGCGACCGAGTGGCGCGCCGCTGCCCTTGCTGCGGCCCACGATCTCCTCCTGCTCCGCGAGGGAGGTCCGATCCCAGGTCTCCACCAGCATCCGGATCTTGCGGGTGACCAGGTACGAGCCCCCGGCCATCCAGTCCGGTCCGTCGCCCGGCTGCACCCACAACTGCTCGCGCAGCAGGTCGGTGTCCTCGGCCTTGAGGTTGGCCGTACCGTCCTTGAAGCCAAAGAGGTTGCGCGCGGTCGCCTGGCCCCGGGAGGTCGACGAGGTACGGCCGAAGCCGAGCTGCGACCAGCGGACGCTGACCACGCCCATGCCGAGCCGGGCCAGGTTACGGATCGCGTGCACCGCCACCTGCGGATCGTTGGAGCAGGCCTGGACGCAGAGGTCGCCGCCGGAGAGCTGCGGCTGCAACGCGTCGCCGGGGAACTTCGGCAGCTCGGCCAGGGCGGCGGGCCGACGGTCGGCGAGGCCGAAGCGGTCCCGCCCGTCGGCGTCGCGGAACAGCGTCGGCCCGAAGCCGATGGTGAGGGTGAGCTGCGAGGGGGGTAGGCCGAGCGCTTCGCCGGTGTCGTCCGGTGGAGCCTCCGGCATCCCGCCGACCGCGCCGATGACCCCGGCGTCGCGCCCCGCGGTCATCCGGGCGGCGGCGGCCGTCCACTCTTCGAGCAGCCCGGCCAGCCGGGCCCGGTCCTTGGTGATCACGTCGAAGGCCACGAAGTGCAGGCGGTCCTGTGCCGGGGTGACGATGCCGGCCTGGTGCTCACCGTGGAACGGCACCGCACCGGCCGGGTGGTCGCTCGCCGCGGCCGGACCATGGGAACCGTTCAGCAACGCCCCCGCGCCGGCCGCCACTCCGGCGACCCCGGCCACCCCGGCGCCGGCCAGGGTGATCGCCCGGCGCCGGGTCAACCTGCTCCCGCTCATCGACTCGACCCTTCCTGCCGTCCGGTCACTTCGCGACGGCCGCGGCGACCTTGCTGATCGGCTCGGCGAGCGCGTTGATCCCGTCGGAGAGTTCCTTGAGCTCGGCCTTGCTCAGCGCGGTGTGCAGCTTCCACCCGTCGCCGTCGCGGTGCTTGCCGAGCAGCGCCTCGACGTTTGCGAACTCGGTGTCCAACTGGGTGACCAGCTCCGGCGAGCGCTGCTGAAGCGCGGGGCGCAGGGCGGACACGGCAGCCTTCGACCCCTCGAGGTTGGCGGCGAAGTCCCACAGGTCGGTGTGCGAGTAGCGGTCCTCCTCGCCGGTGATCTTGCCGCTGGCGACCTCGTCGAGCAGCTCCTTGGCACCGTTGGCGAGCTGGAGCGGAGAGAGCTTCTCGGCGTTCGCCTTGGCCACGATCTCCTTGACGTCGACGAGCAGGCGGTCGGCGATCGGGCCGTCCTTGCTGATGTCGCCGGACTTCCAGAGGTCCTTCTCGATCCGGTGGAAGCCGGTGAACTCCATCCCCTCCTCGATGACCTCCTCGCGGCCGTCGATCTTGGGGTCGAGGTCACCGAAGATCTCGGCAACCGGCTCGATCCGCTCCCAGTAGGTGCGGGCGACCGGGTAGAGCGCCTTGGACTTCGCGACGTCGCCGGCCTTGACCGCGCCGACGAACTCCTCGGTCTTGGCCAGCAGCGCGCTGGTCTGACTCTTGACGTAGCGCTGGTAGTTGTCGGTGGCGTCACCGAGCGCGGCGTCGGCGGTGAGCGGCTGCGCCGAGCCGCTGACCTTGAGCGCGCCCCGGATGCCCTTGCCACTCATCCCCGGCTTGCAGGCCGTCTGGTACGTGCCGGCCGGCAACTCCACGCGCAGCTCGCGGCTCAGCCCGGGGGCGATGTTCTCCACCTCGCCCATCACGCGGTCGCCGTCGGCGTACACGTAGAACTCGGTCACCTTCGCGCCCGAGTTGGTGATCTTGAAGGTGGCGGTGCCGGCGCCCAGGTCGGTCGAGCCGACCTCACAGGCGGTGTCACTGGCCTTGACCACGATCGGGCCACCGGCCGCGGCCTCGTCACCCTTGTCGGAGTCGGAGCAGGCGGCCAGACCGGCCGTCGCCAGCACGCCGGCGGCGGCAAGCGCGAAGAACTGGGTGGTACGCATCTGAGCTGTCTCTCCTCGTGGGTCAGGCACGCTGCGGCGTGGACGCCGCCTCGGCCTCGGTGCCGGTGTCGGCGCCGCGCTCGGTGACGGTGGTGGTGGTCGCGGTGGGTGCCGACCTGCGCCGGGCCGGCCGCAGGAAGAGCAGGAGGATTGGTACGGCATACGCGACCCAGGCGATCGTCTCCAACACCGTGGGTGCGGGGGTCACGTTGAACATGCCGGCGAGCAGGGCCGCGTACCAGGTGCTCGGGTCGAGCGTGCTCGTGATGTCGAAGGCCAGGTCGTTCAGGCCGGGCAGGACGCCGGCCTCCTGGAAGTCGTGCACGCCGTACTTGAGGATGCCGGCGGCGACCAGGATCAGCAGCGCGCCGGTCCAGGTGAAGAACGTGCTGAGGTTGATCCGCACCGCGCTGGCGTAGAGCAGCACGCCGAGCACCACGGCGGTGACGATTCCGCCGATCAACGCGAGCAGCGGCCCGCTGTCGCCGGCCGCGCCCTGGGCGGCCGAGTAGAAGATCAACGCGGTCTCCAGGCCCTCCCGGATCACCGCGAGGAAGGCCATCCCGGCGACCGCGAGGGACCCGACGGCAAGCGCCTCGCTGAGCTTGCCCCGCAGCTCACCGGCGATGGTCCGTGCGGCCCGACGCATCCAGAAGATCATCCAGGTCACGAAGACCACGGCGGCGACCGAGGTGATCGCCTCGAACAACTCACGGTCCTCGGAACGGGACAGCAGCGAGGTCGACGTGTACTCGATCAGCCAGCCGAAGAGCACCGACAGCACCACGGCCAGGCCGACGCCAGCCCAGACCTGCGGCAGTCGGTCCCGGCGCTGCGACTTCACCAGGAAGGCGACGAGGATGCTGACCACCAGGGTGGCTTCCAGCCCTTCCCGCAGACCGATCAGGTAGGTGGCGAACATCCGGGCTCCGAGTAGGTTAGGCACGCCTTGGCTGACTTAGGGCAGGCATACCTTCCTCCCTGGTCAGCGCCGTCGTCAAGTCGTTCACGACAAGCTCACCCTGTCTGCGGCGAACACCACTGTGCGAAGATCGCGCCGTGAGGGGATTCCTGCCGTGGTTGACGGTGCTGGCCGTGGTGCTGCTGCTCAGCGCACTACGCCTACGGGCACTTGCCACCCTCGTCTCGCTCGGCTGGCTGGCCTGGTGCCTGTGGACCTGGTTCCGCCCCACCCGCCGCAACTAACCCACCCCCGCCCCGCCCCGCCCCCGCCCTCGCGATCTTGCACTTTCTGCTGCGGCATATCGCACCACAAGCCGCGAAGCGCCAACCGAAACTGCAAGATCGCGGGAACGGGAAGGGTGAGGGCGGGGCGGGCGGAGACGACGGACCGGGCCGGCTGCGGACAGCAGCCGACCCGGTCCGGAGATGTCGATCAGTAGCGGTAGTGGTCCGGCTTGAACGGACCCTCCGTGGAGACGCCGAGGTAGGCGGCCTGCTCCTTGGTCAGCGTGCTCAGCTTGGCGCCGAGCGCGCCGAGGTGCAGCCGGGCGACCTTCTCGTCGAGGTGCTTGGGCAGCACGTAGACGCCGATCGGGTACTCCTCGGTCTTGGTGAAGAGCTCGATCTGGGCGATCGTCTGGTTGGCGAACGAGTTCGACATGACGAAGCTCGGGTGCCCGGTCGCGTTGCCGAGGTTCAGCAGGCGGCCCTCGGACAGCACGATGATGGCGTGCCCGTCGGCGAAGCGCCACAGGTCGACCTGCGGCTTGATGTTGACCCGCTCGACGTCGGAACGCTTGGCCAGCCCGGCCATGTCGATCTCGTTGTCGAAGTGGCCGATGTTGCCGACGATGGCCTGGTGCTTCATCCGGGCCATGTGCTCGTTGGTGATGACGTCGAAGCAGCCGGTGGCGGTGATGAAGATGTCGGCCTGCTCGACCACGTCGTCCAGGGTGGCGACCTGGTAGCCGTCCATCGCGGCCTGCAACGCGCAGATCGGGTCGACCTCGGTCACCACGACCCGGGCGCCCTGGCCGCGCAGCGACTCGGCACAGCCCTTACCCACGTCGCCGTAGCCCAGGACGACAGCCATCTTGCCGCCGATCAGCACGTCGGTGGCGCGGTTGATGCCGTCGATGAGCGAGTGCCGGCAGCCGTACTTGTTGTCGAACTTGCTCTTGGTCACCGAGTCGTTGACGTTGATGGCCGGGAAGAGCAGGGTGCCGGCCCGGTGCATCTCGTAGAGCCGGTGCACGCCGGTGGTGGTCTCCTCGGTCACGCCCTTGATGCCGGCGGAGATCCGGGTCCAGCGCTGGCCGTCCTCGCCGAGCGAGCGGTGCAGCAGCTCGAGGATGACCGCGTACTCCTCGGAGTCGGCCGACTCGACCGGCGGGACCGCACCGGCCTTCTCGAACTCGGCACCCCTGTGTACGAGCAGGGTGGCATCGCCGCCGTCGTCGAGGATCATGTTCGGGCCCTGCCCATCGGGCCAGGCGAGTACCTGCTCGGTGCACCACCAGTACTCCGGAAGGGTCTCGCCCTTCCAGGCGTACACCGGGACGCCGGCCGGAGCCTCGGGGGTGCCGTCCGGGCCGACGACGATCGCCGCGGCGGCGTGGTCCTGGGTGGAGAAGATGTTGCACGAAGCCCAGCGCACCTGAGCGCCGAGAGCGACGAGCGTCTCGATCAGGACGGCGGTCTGGATGGTCATGTGCAGCGAGCCGGTGATCCGCGCGCCGGCGAGCGGCTGCGCCTCGGCGAACTCCCGACGGATCGCCATCAGGCCGGGCATCTCGTGCTCGGCGAGCTGGATCTCTTTACGCCCGAACTCGGCGAGCGACAGATCCGCCACCTTGAAGTCGCCGTCGGCGAGCGTGCTCGGCCGGGCCTCGGACGGCGTGCCGCTGGCGGACGCCGGGAGGGTGCTGGTCATGAAAGCTCCTGTCGAACGATGTCTGCGCCGACCCTCCACCTTACGCGCGTCGGCGACAGGCATCAGGCACGGTCCGCACACAGCGCACGGGGCGGTCGGTGATGGACGGACCTACCCGCCCACGTCCCGCCCGCCCCGCGCATCCCCCCGGTTTGGTTCCCCCGCACGTTGTCGGACCGTCGTCGCGATAACGCTGCGTACCCATAGAGTCACACTCAGGCAGGGCAACGTCAAGCCATTCCGGGAAAGTCGGACTTGTGTCGTTCTCCTGCGTGCAGGTCAGCGCAGGCCGGACGTCGCCACAAACGCCACACCGGCACCCTCGATCCGCAGCGCCGCTCCGGATGCCGTACCGATCGCCGCCTCGCCGGAGACCAGCGTCACCGAGCCGGCACCGTCGTCAACGGTGATCGAGCCGCCGGCGCAGAGCACCACCCGGGGGCCGGGCACCGACAGCGTCACCGAGGGCACGGCCGCGTCGACCCGCACCCGGTGCAGCGCGAAGTCGTCCACCGGTACGGGCCACCAGTCCACGCCGGGGCCGACCGGCTGCGCGGCCCGTACCGGATCGTCGAGCACCTCGAAGCGCAGCACCCGCACCAGCTCGTCGACGTCCACCCGCTTCGGGGTCAGGCCGCCCCGGAGCACGTTGTCGCTGGCCGCCATGATCTCCACGCCGCAACCGCTCAGGTAGGCGTGCAGGTTGCCGGCGGGCATCCAGATCGCCTCCCCCGCCACCAGCCGCACGTGGTGCAACAGCAGCGCGACAAGCGCACCCGGATCCCCCGGGTACGCCGTGGCCAGCCGGCGGGTCAGCTCCGCGTCCGGGCCGTCGGCCGGCGCTGCCAGCACGGCGGCCAGCAGGTTATGACGGTCGGCGACCGGCCAGCCGAGCAGCGTCCGGACCGCCGTGCGCAGCCCCGCCGGCCCGGCCCGCAACGCGGTGACCACCGGCGCCAACGCCGGTACGCCGAACGCGGCGAGAGCCTCGGCCGACTCCGCCGGATCCCGGAAACCGCACAGCGCCTCGAACGGGGTCAGCGCGACGAGCAACTCCGGCTTGTGGTGCGGGTCGGAGTAGTTGCGCTGCCCCTCGGGACGCCCCGCCTGCGCCGCGTAGCCGGCCCGCGCCTGCTCGGCGTCCGGATGCGCCTGCAAACTCAGCGGAGCGTCGGCCGCGAGCACCTTGAGCAGGAACGGCAGCCGACTACCGAACCGCTCGGACACCCGCTGGCCGAGCCACTGCCCTGGTTCGTCCCGCACCAGCTCGCAGAGGCTCACCCGCAGACCGGCGCGGTCGACATGGGCCGGGGCGCCCGGGTGGGCCCCCAACCACAGCTCCGCCTCCGGGCCGGCACTCGGCACCGAGCGCCCCTGTAGCAGGGCGATGGCCGAGCGGGAGCCCCAGGCGTAGTCCCGGATCGGCCCGTACAGTGGCTCCACCCGTCAGCCCCCGGGCCGCCCGGCCGCCTCGCCCGACGCGTCCTGCGGCTGCGACACTGCGGTGTCGGCGGCGGCACCGGTGCCGGCCTTCGCGGCGGCGGCGCTGTAGACGTCCGGCTCCAGATAGATCACCCGGGCGATCGGCACCGCGGCGCGGATCCGTGCCTCCACGGCGTTGATGCCGCGGGCCAGGTCGTGCGCGCTCTCCCACTCCGGAACGGCGATCTTCGCGGCCACCATCAGCTCTTCCGGGCCCAGGTAGAGCGTCTTCATGTGGATGATCCGCTCCACCTCGGGGCCGTCGGTGACGGCCCGCTCGATGGTGGCCAGGTCGGACGCCTCGGCGCCCTCACCGAGCAGCAGGCTCTTCGTCTCGATGGCCAGCACGACGGCGATGACGACAAGCAGGATGCCGATCATCGCGGTGCCGGCGGCGTCCCACCGGCCGTTGCCGGTGATCAACGTCATGCCGACGCCGAAGAGCGCGAACACCAGACCGACGAGCGCGCCGAAGTCCTCCAGAAGCACCACCGGCAGCTCCGGCGCCTTGGCGCGACGGATGAAACGCACCCAGGACTGCTTGCCCCGGACGTGGTTGGACTCCTTGATGGCGGTCCGGAACGAGAACGACTCCAGCACGATCGCCACCACCAGGACGACGACCGGCAGCCAGTGCCAGGACGTGATGCCCTCCGCGTGGTCCCACTTGTGGTACGCCTCGTACAGGGCGAACAGGCCGCCGATGCTGAACAGCACGATGGACACGATGAACGCGTAGATGTAGCGCTCCCGGCCGTACCCGAACGGGTGTTCCGGGGTGGCCGCGCGCTTCGCCCGCTTGCCGCCGATCAGCAGAAGGCCCTGGTTGCCGGAGTCGGCGACCGAGTGGACCGCCTCCGCCAGCATCGACGACGAGCCGGAGAGCAGGAACGCGATGAACTTGGTGACCGCGATGCCGATGTTGGCCAGCAGGGCGGCGACGATCGCCTTCGTCCCACCGTTCGCGCTCATGCCACCGCTCCGTTTCGCCGCACGAAGCCGACCGGCCCGCGCATGACGCGCCGCCCCGTACGTCCGTTCACTGGTTCGACAGCTCCTTCATCTCGGTGATGGCCGGAACGGCCATCGGGTCCAGCCCGTGGGCCAGCGCAAGGTAGATCGAGGCGAAGTCCGGGACGGCGACAAGCGACGCCAGCCGCTCCAGGGCGGAGCCGCCCTCGGCGGTCACCACGTCGCACCGCACGCCACGGCGCTCGGCGAGGGTCTGCACCGCGTCCGCACGACGCTCCTCGACGGCGAGCGGCTCGTCGGTGTCGTCCTCGGCGTTGAGCCCTCCGTCACGCAGCAGCACCAGCCGCAGCCGGGTGCCCTCGCCGTCGTCCTCGGCCGGGTCGGCGAAGATGTCCCGCTCCCCCTCGGCCAGGCCGCCGAAGACACCGTCGAGCAGCCCGACGCGACCCCGCCCGGCCTCACCCAGCGCGCCGGTGACCACCGGGTAGCGGGCGTTTGCCGACAGGGTGTCGCCGAACCGGCGGGCGGCCACCGTGGCCAGCGGGGACGAACCCCAGACGATGGGGATCGAGCCGGCCAGACCCAGCGCCAGTGACTTCGCCGGGTTGACGAAGGACTCGGCGGCGGACCGGCAGCGGTCCGCGTCCGCGTCGAGCCGGGCCGCGGTCTCGGCCAGGTCCGCCTCGTTGACCTTCACGAGCCCGAGGGAACGGGCGGCGAGCAGGACCGGCACGGTGAGCGCCCAGAGGCTGGCCCGAGCCGGGGCACGCCGGGGCACCGGGATGAACGGCGCCCGGGCCTGCTCGGCGATCGACTGCAACTGGGAGTCCGGGGCGCCCACGGCGACGAGTCGGGCTCCGCGACGGTGGGCCGCCTCGGCCGCGCCGAGCGCCTCCGGGCTGCGGCCGGACGCGCTCACCGCGATCACCACGTCGGCCGCGCCCACCCAACCGGGTACGCCGGCGGAGCGGTGCCCGATGATCGGCACCGGGCAGCGTGGCCCGGCGACAGTGGCCAGCACGTCCCCGGTACGCCCGGCGGTGCCGATGCCGGCGATCACGACGGCTCGGGGCCGCCCGTCGTCGGCGAGCACCGCCAGGTTCGCCTCGGCCGCCAGCGCGGCACTCTCGCGGACCTGAGCACCGGCCGAGGCGGTGTGCCGGAGCATGCCGCCCGGGTCGGCCTCGGCCAGCGCCTGCGGGTTGTCGAGCAGGGCCTCGTCGGCGTCACGCCGCCCGCTGACCCCGGCCGTACCGTCGATCATGAGGACTGTCCGGGGCCGCCGCGCGCCTCGTCGAGCAGCAGGACCGGCACGTCGTCGCGGACCTCGAAGATCCGACCGCACTCCGTGCAGGTCAACGTCTGCGCCTCGGCGTCATAGGTGAGCGGGGCGTGGTGCGTGTCCGGACAGGCGAGGATCTCGAGCAACTGCGGATCCAGGGCCATGGCACGGCTCCTTCCACGTGTGCGGCTTGACCGACGGCGGTGCCGACCGGCGCAGGCGATCTTATCGGCGAACGCGGTCGAGCACGTCGTCCCGGAGCGAGACCATCCGATCCCGGGTGGGCGCCTCGACGTTGAGCCGCAGCAGCGGCTCCGTGTTGGAGGCACGCAGGTTGAACCAGGCGCCATCGGAGAAACGTAGGGTGAGGCCGTCCATCTCGTCGGCGACCGCGTCGGGGTACGCGGCGCGCACCTCGGCGACCGCCGCCGCCTGGTCGGTCACCGTCGAGTTGATCTCGCCGGAGGCGATGTACCGCTCGTACTCACCGGCCAACACGGACAGCGGCAGCGACTGCTCGCCAAGCGCGGCCAACGTGTGCATCGCCGCGAGCATCCCGGTGTCGGCGAACCAGAAGTCCCGGAAGTAGTAGTGCGCGGAGTGCTCGCCGCCGAAGACGGCGTTGGTGCGGGCCATCTCCGCCTTGATGAACGAGTGCCCGACCCGGGCGACGACCGGCTGACCGCCGTGCTCACGGATGATCTCCGCGACCGCGCTTGACGTGATCAGACCGTGGATGACCGTGGAGCCCGGGTGCTTGGCCAGCTCACGTGCGGCGACGAGCGCGGTGATCGCCGACGGCGAGACCGGCTCGCCCCGCTCGTCCACCACGAAGCACCTGTCGGCGTCACCGTCGAAGGCCAACCCGATGTCCGCCCCGTGCTCGACCACCGCGCGCTGGAGGTCGACCAGGTTCGCCGGGTCCAGAGGGTTGGCCTCGTGGTTGGGGAAGCTGCCGTCCAGCTCGAAGTAGAGCGGCACGATCTCCAGCGGCAGCGCCGACAGGGCCGCGTCGCCGAGCACCGTCGGAACGGTGAAGCCACCCATGCCGTTGCCGGCGTCGACGACCACCTTCAACGGTCGGATGCCCGAGAGGTCGACAAGCTTGCGCAGGTAGCCGGCGTAGTCGGGGAGCAGGTCACGCCGCTGGGCGGGCCGGGTCGGCGGGCCGGCCGGACGGGCGTCGCCCGAGTCGAGGAGGGCCTGGGCGCGCTCCCGGATCTCGGCCAGACCGCTCTCCTGGCCGATCGGACGGGCGCCGGAACGACACATCTTGATGCCGTTGTACTGGGCCGGGTTGTGACTGGCGGTGAACATCGCGCCGGGCAGGTCGAGCGAACCGGAGGCGTAGTAGAGCAGGTCGGTGGAGGCGAGACCGATCTCGATCACCGAGCGCCCCTCGGCGCGTACGCCGGCGGCGAAGGCGGCGGCCAGGCCGGGCGAGGTGGCCCGCATGTCGTAGCCGACGACGACCGCGTCGCCCGGCTCGTCGCTGGAGTTGAGCAGTTGGGTGAAGGCGGCACCAAGTGCCTCGGCGACCCGTTCGTCCCACTGGTCCGGCACCGTCCCGCGGACGTCGTACGCCTTCACGATCTGGGACAGGTCAGACACGTGTTCCACTCCTTGGCCGCAGGTTAGACACCGATCCTGAGCCTAACGGAGCGGCCGGGCAGTCCTCCGCTCAGCCGGGGAGCCGGGGAATGAACACGGTGTGGCCGCCGTCGGCGGGCGGCTCACCAGGTGACTGCCGACCGTCGGGCCGGCCCGGCATCGGCTGCGTCGCCTCCGGTGCCGGCGGCCGGGTGTCCGGCCGGGCTCCGTAGACCCCGCCGGTGGCGGGACGCGGGGACGGCACCGTACCCCAACCGGCGGCCGGCGGCTGCTGGCCGTACACCTGACCGGGGCGACCCGGCGCGGCCGGCAACCCACCCCCGGCCCGGTAGGTGGTGCCGCCGGGGTTGCCCGGCACGGCGCCCGGCTCGTCGTCGGACGGCTTCCGGTCCTGCCGCGAGCGACGGATCAACAGCACGATGAGCAGCAGTCCGACCGCCACCAGCACGATGCCGAAGTACATCACCGGCGATCCTCCCCCGGACGACTCGGCGGCGGTCGGCGTGGTGTTCGGCGCGCCGGACACCACGCCCTGCGCCGCCGGGTTCACCGCCTCGTCGACGGTCGCGACCTCGGTCGGGCTCGGGGTGGGCGTCGGCGTCTTCGACCGCGACGGGGTCGGCGACGGCGTGACCCGCGCTCCGGTCAGCCGAGCGGCGTCGGTGGCCCGACCCAACTCCTGGCCGGCGGCGCTGACCCCCGCGCCCGTGACGACGAGACGGCCGCCCGGGGCTCCCGCGGCGAACGCCACCCGGTAGCGCACGGTGATGCCCTTGCCCTTGCACAGAGTCGGCTTCAGTGGTGACGTCTGCGCGGTCGCCACGCTGCCGGCACCGCCGGTGACGGCGACCGGGAACCAGCGCCCGCCCGCGTTGACCTCGACCGTCACCTGGTTCGGTTGCAGACCGTCCAGGCGGAAACCCAGCGCGGTACGCAGCAGGACGCAGCCGTCGGTGCGCTTGCGCACCGCGACGTTCACCCCCTGAGCGGAACCACCGGCGGCGAAGCTGCTGGCCGCACCCACCCGAACCGAGTCCTGATCGGCCAGGGCCGGCGACGCACCGAGCATCACCAGGCCGCCCGCCAGACCGCAGACCGCCGCGAGCCGTGCCACGCGTCGACGCACTGTCATGATCACCTCGCCGTTCTCCCGGGTGGGGTCCGCGGGTCAGGCTACTACCGGCCCACCCACCTCATCGGCTATAGAGCGGCCCGGATGTGTGCGGCGTTACGGTTTAGCACCCACCCCGCGACCTGTCGTTGGCCGGACCGACCAGCCGATCCGTCGGCCTGTTCCGGCAGTCAGCCGGCCCGCTCCGCCTCGGCGAGGGCGTCGCGACAGAGTCGGTCGGCGGTGCGGGTCGTCTCCGGCAGGCGGTAGCGCGGCGTCAACGCCAGCACCTGCGCTGTCGCGTTCTCCAGGCTCATCCGGTGGCCGACGCTGACGAAGACCGGCTTCACCCCGTCCCGGGTCCGCAGCACCCGACCGACGACCTCACCGCCGTCGCGCAGCGGCGACCAGGAACCCCGCTCGGCGGACGGCGGGTCCCACGTCCCGACCAGCGGCGTCTTCCCCACCCCGATCGCCGGCAACCCGGTGACCACCCCGAGATGGCAGGCGAGCCCGAACCGGCGCGGATGGGCCAGTCCGTGCCCGTCACAGACCAGCAGGTCCGGGGCGGTGGTCAGGCGATCGAGCGCACCGAGCAACGCGGGCACCTCACGGAAGGCGAACAGCCCCGGCACATAGTCGAACGCCGGCCGCCCCAGGCCGACCGCCGAGTCCACCACGGCCAACGTCCGAACATCCAGGACCGTCACGGCCGCCGCCAGCAGGTCACCACCCTCGGCGTACGCGACATCCAGGCCGGCCACCGTCGCGGGCGCGCTCGGCCCCGGCCCGACCAGGTCCACAAGCGGCCGCAACTCCTCCTGTACGGCCACCGCCTCGGCAACACTGCCCGGCGCGCCCCCTCTGCCCGGCGCGCCCCTCATGCCCAGCGCGCGTCCACGGCGCGGCGCTCGCGATGATCCACTCGACTTCACGAAAGTCGGGCCATCCGAGGGTGGCGGTTTCAAGCGGCTGTTGCAACGAGGTGTTTGTGGAGTACCTCGGCTGGATTCTGCCAGTCGAGGGTTTGGCGTGGTCGTCCGTTGAGTTCG